>NZ_VHON01000069.1:0-5565 GCF_008690365.1 Acetobacter sp. DmW_136 | reverse complement strand
GCCTGGCTCGGTCGCTGCAGGCGGCTCGCCAAAGACTGGGAAAAGTCCATAGCCTCGTCAACAGCGTGGACTTTGATCGCCTCAATCCGCCTGCTGACTTGCAGAACCGCAAGACATTGTCAGTGCTGAAAGACTTTCGAATCAGGCTCTAAAAGTTCATGGGTACCTTGGATGGACTAATACCAAACTCTCGTTTGAAGAGTTTTGCGAAGTGCGAACTGTTTGAATATCCAACCTGTAAAGCGACGTCTGTTATGCTTGTGGTTTGGCGCATAAGTAAGGATTTAGCCATATCCATGCGAGCTTTTTGTAAAAAACAATACGGACTGTTCTGATAGTATTTTTGAAACCCGTCTTTTAAACGCTTCTCAGAGAGGCCGACCCGCTCTGCGAGCATTTTAATTGTCCATGGCTCGGCGAGGTGGGTAGTCAGTAACGCGGCCGCTTCGCGAATACAGGCTTCGTAGCGACCAGCCTGACGCCAGAGTGTGGCTTCTTTATCGCCATCAAAGGCTTCCAGCACTTCATCCAGCAGGCATAAGGAAAACCCTTCCAGCATAAGAGAGCGCCTGCCATCCGCGGCTGCTGCCCGGAGTGTGCGTGCTGTAGCGCCCAGCGTGAATGTGCGTGAGAGGCGTGCCATCCAGCACGTGGCTTTTCCTATAACCTGAACAGGCCTGTCGTGGGATGCCGCCCGAGTAAGAAAGCCAGGCATAAGCTGTTCCAGCAGATCAAAGCTGACCCTGAGTTCTATTCCGCTGAGCTTCTGGCCTGCTGTGAGCCCAAAGGTTGTTTCTCCGGCGGTCAGATTACAAGCAACAATGACGTCCCCCATCTGGTAGTTCAAACGCGGAGAGGGCGCGTGATCGGTGCGATGCTGGAAAGTGCCATAAGCGACACCCTCAGTAATCAGTACGACAACAAGCTGGGGGGAGGCAGAAAAAGTGCCCATGAAGTCCTTGCGCGCATAGAGGTCGAACACACCGAGCTCCAGCCCCTCCCTAAGAATGAATGTGCGCATCCGGCCTTGTAAGGCCGCTTCATCGCCGAGTTTGTCCACGTTCTTGTAAGAGGACGGAGAAAACGCATGAGCCTGCTTCATTTGCGTGCGTGAAACACGCGACAAAATCTCTACGGACATGAGCGTTATGGTCTCAGAGTTGCAAATAATAAGAATGATTATCAATTACAGGACCGGATCGCAATGGTTTGGTTCGATCGCGGTAGCGATGAGCGTCAACTCCGATCATGAAGGGAGGTGCCTTTCTAACTGCCGGAACAGATTAAAGCCCTGCATATGTCCTATCGTTCATCTGACCGCTTGAGTATTTCTGATTATATAAGCCAGTATAAAGCACGGTTTTATGTAGTCAGTGTTTTTTCTGTTCTGACAGCCCTGAGCGCGCTTATCCCACTTGTTGTTCTAAGCCAGCTTTTTCGTTCTCTTCCTGCCCAGTCGGCTACGCGGATTGCGCTGTTTCTGCTCCCCGCCGTTTTTCTGCCGTTTCTGTGTCAGGGGGCAACATCTGTGCTCTGCCACAGGTTGGCATTTGATGTGGTCAGGGATTTACGTAGGGCTATTTTAAATCTCACACAAAGACTTCCGGCTGATTATACGACCAGTCACAGAGCAATGTTAAAAAAACTGGCGCTTGATGACAGTGCCGAATTTGAGACGGCCATTGCGCATACTTTCCCCGATACAATTATCAGCCTTGTGACAGTTGTGGTCAGCCTGCTTTTTCTGGTGGTTATTTCCCCAGTCATGGCTTTGGCCAGCGTCGGACTATTGCCAGTAGCCGCATGGGCCTGGCGGCAGATCGGGCGTGTTGCCTCTGGCAATGGTCGGGCATGGCATCGGGCAGATGTCAGAATCAACCAGAACATCATGGCCTGTCTGGAAGGGTTGATGACCCTCAAGGTTTTTAACAGACCTCCGAGTTCTCTGCCCCTATTGACAGAGGCCTTGCAGGATGTGGCGCATCTGGCGTGCGATATGACGTACCGCTCCAGATGGAGTTATGTCATGGTGTTTATGTGCGTTGGCACAAACCTGCTTGTGGTGCTGCCATGCGCGATGTTCCTGCATATGGCGCAGGGTCTTGGCCTGCCTGACTGCCTGTTTTCCATTCTGCTGGGTATGGGGCTGATGACGCCTCTTCAGCGTCTTATGTTTGTTTCAGGCACGCTTCCACGCCTGCGTGCAACATTGGGACGCCTTAACGCACTCCAGATAGAGAATACTGCGCAAGACGCAGCACTGCACTCCTCAGTTACGGTACAGGCAGGCGGGCACTACGATGTTGTGTTTGAAAATGTCAGTCTTGAACGCCCTGAAAATGAGAATGTGCTGACGTCTTTCTCGCTAACATGTCCTGCGGGGCAGGTAACTGGCATTGTTGGGGCCAGTGGGGCGGGTAAAAGTACACTTTTGCAGCTTGCTTCAGGCAATCTCAAACCAACATCCGGCCGTGTCTTAATTGGCGGTCAGGACCTTGAGTCACTTGCGCCGCAAGCTATTGGGCAGCTTGTTTGCCCAGTATTCCAGCATCCTGTTCTTCTTGGGCACTCCCTTGCGGATAATCTTCTTCTGTATCGCCCGGACCTTGCTGAAAGTGACCTGATGAATGTTCTGGCAGAATGCGATCTTTTGGGGTGTGTCAAACGTTTTGGGTTGAATGGCCCGATCGGGCGGAACGGTGCCCGCCTTTCTGGTGGTGAGCGCCAAAGGCTGGCTATTGCACGCGCACTTGTTAGTCGAGCACCTGTTATTCTGCTTGATGAACCAACGGCTTTTGTTGACCCGGAACGGGAGTTCCATATTCAGAAAGCTTTGGCGCGCACGCTTGAGGGGCGTACGATCCTTATTGTCGCGCATCGGCTTGCCACTGTGCGCGAGGCTGCGCAGATTGCAGTTATGGAGCATGGGCACCTGACTGCTCTGGGGTGCCATGAAGACCTCATGGAAAAATCTGCACTTTATGGAACCTATGCCCGTCACCAGTTTGGCGATGGAGCCATGCCATGAAGGGATACTACAAGGTTCTGTTGCGCACTCTTGTTGCCGACCCCGCGTTGCGCGCAGGGTTTGTGTATGGTCTGGCATCCTCTGTGGCTGAAGCGGCAGGCTATGTCCTGTTACTGCTCAGCGTGCAATGGATGGCCGAAGGGCGCGGCAGTATGACGTGTGTGCTCATGATCCTGTTAGGTCTAGCCGTAGCTTTTGGCCTGCAAGCGCTGTTTCGCGCCCAGGGGTTGGTAAAAGATTTTACCGGCACGTATCGTGCCATGTCACAGATCAGGCTGTGCTTGCTTGATCATCTGATGGCGCTTCCGGCCCAGCGGCAGTTGCCAGACGAACGTGCCGGACTGCTGGACCTCATGACAAGCCGTTTTGTAGCTGTGCAGGACATTTTTACCCATCTGTGGGGTGTTGTCATTCCCGGTATGGCTTTGCCTGTTCTGCTGCTTGCCCTGATCGGCTCCCTTTCAGTTCCTGCGGCGGTCGTTCTGGCACTCAGTTTGCCGGTTGTTATCGCTATGATGCTGCTGGCATTTCGCCTGTTGGATAAAGCCGATGCCGGTCTTGCCTCTGCGCAGGACGCTTATGCACAGGCGGCACTGACGCTTTTGGAAGGTGCGGGTGAGATCCGTTTTTTTGACCCGCAGGGGCAGATTTCCTCTCGTGCAGAGGCGGCAACAGACAGCTTGAAAACAGCCCAGATGGCGCTTGAGGTCGCTCCCGCACCTGCCATTATGGGGTATGCCCTTGCCGCCCAGACCGGAATGGCGCTTGCCATTGGCGTGCTGGTCATGAGTTTTCAGCAAAAAGGTCTCTCCGCTGGTGCTGTTTTTGCAGCCATTATACTGACCTACCGCTTTACACGCTGTGTTGTTGAATTGGCAGGCCAGGTTGCTGGGTTACGTTTTGCGAGGAATACACTCCACCGTATGAGCCAGATTATGGCCCGACCCGGCATGACCCAGACTGAAACAGCCGTGAGGCCGGATGGCTACGACCTGCATTTTTCAAAAGTCTCTGTTCGTTTTGATGCCGATAATCCCTCAGCTGGTGGCCTTGCTCCGATTGAAGGAACAATCCGGCAAGGCACAAAAATTGCACTTGTTGGTATTTCGGGTTCTGGCAAAACCACACTCGCACATCTGGCGCTACGCATGCAGGATGTGGATACAGGTGCTGTGACCATAGGAGGGGCGGACCTGCGAGACATGGATCGCAGTATGCTTGGCCAGAGCATAACTCTGGTGCCTCAGGATGTACATCTTTTTGAAGGCACAATAGCCGACAATATTCGCCTTGGTTACCCAGCGGCCTCTGAAGCAGCTGTGCTGGCTGCCATCAAACAGGCTCATGCCCATGAGTTCATTCAGCATCTACCGCATGGCCTGAACACAGAGATCAGGGCAGCGGCAACAGCACTTTCTGGTGGAGAGAAACAGCGCCTCGCCATAGCGCGTGCACTGCTTATGAACGCACCTTTACTGGTGATGGACGAAGCAACCTCGCAGCTTGATACGATGAGCGAAGCTGCCATTCGCAGCACCCTACAGCACATTGGCGGGGATCGCACAGTAATCACAATTGCTCACCGCCTGTGGATTGCACAGGAGGCCGAAGAAATCTGGGTGATGGAAAACGGCCACATCGTGGAGCGTGGCACGCACAAGGCCCTTATGTCTTTCAACAGCACCTATGCCCGGCTCTGGCACGCACAACAGCGCCCCAAGTCATGGGTTGCCCCCAATGTCCACTGAACTGACCCTTACTCTCTTTGGAAAACAGGATATGTCTTACTTTAATACTCACACAACAGCGCAGTGGCATCAGAAACTTTATAAAGGCCTGATGGCTGGCGGGGTTCTTGTGTCCTGTTCTGCACAGGCAGAAACAATAGCGGTCAAAAACAACACAAGTGCGCCAAAAGCCGCAAAGGAACATCTGGAGGTCGTTGGTGTGCGGCAGCCACGGCGGCTGGACCAGACGGGCACAAGCGGGCAGTTTGTGACTGGCGCGCAACTCCGCCAGAAACAGGTTCGAGACACGAATGATTTGGCGCGCGTGTTACCGGGTGTGCAGATTCAAAGCTCGGGGAGCTTTCTTTTCCCTGCCATTACAGTGCGCGGTATTACCTCAGCGCAGGACCTCTATCATCCAGCTACAACCTTTTATGTGGATGATGTTCCCGTGCTTCCCATTAACGCTATGCAGTCTCTTATTGGTATTGAGAGCGTGCAACTGCTGCGCGGACCACAGGTGGCCCTGTATGGCCAAAGTGCGGAAGGCGGCGTGATTGATATTGCAACGCGCCAGCCCGGTCCGCGTGCCCACGCCTCGTTCGAGGCCGGGGCGGAAAGCCGTTATGGTTACCATGTAACCGGCACGGCAGACGGCAGTCTGATAAAAGACTGGCTTTATGGCTCCATTGCCCTGACTTCTCAGGAGCAGCAGGGCAATGTGAGATGGGGTGGTTGCCGTCCTCCCCGCACGGCATCGCAATGTGCCAGAATGGTCGTTGGAAGAAACGACTGCGCGAAAGGACGGCA
>NZ_VHON01000068.1:0-512 GCF_008690365.1 Acetobacter sp. DmW_136 | reverse complement strand
CCAGTCTGTTTCATGCCAGCCTTCAGGCTTATCCTGCATCAGATGCGCTGCAATGTCATGCTGCTGTCCGGCTGTTGCAAGATGCACATCCGCAACGGCAACACCCATGTCACGCCGATCATCCACAAATGGCCCAATCACATCAGATGGGCGGCTGGCGCGTGAGACAATACGCACAAAGCGTGTGCCGGGACGTAGCATGAAGCTATAACGCTGCCCATTGCGCCTTACGGCACGCACAACAGCACCTTTATCTGTTACCAGATGCAGGTCGGGCTCATCTGTCAGAACCTGCGATGCTGTAGCCACTGGCTGCCCGCCGACACTTGCAGCCCGCTCCGCCAGCTTGCAGAACAAAGGTTCCACAAAAGCACGGTCAACACACAGATCTACTGCGGCATCATCTTCCCAGCTTTTGATTTTTCCACCCAAGCTCATGACAGAACCAGCCTGACGGAACGCACGGCGGTTACCTGTATCCAGATAACTTTCTGTCAGCATGCCATCTGCTG
>NZ_VHON01000067.1:0-24841 GCF_008690365.1 Acetobacter sp. DmW_136 | reverse complement strand
GAGATTCACTAGGTGATAAGCTGCCATGCCTTTCCTAATGCCTGAGCCCCCCCCCCCCTCGATCTCACGAGAAAAGTTGTTTCTGGGAACGCTCGATCAGAAACTAACACCAGCAAAACTGAGAGCTGCGACTAGACAGCAGCAGGTAATGCAGAGGGATATAGACGCCAAACCTCAGTCGCATGGCATATCCTATCGTAGGTTCAGCTTGGCCGTAATCAGAATGAGGAGTTCCATTTCGATCTGAACATGGCCTTTCAAGGGGTGGAATGGAATTTGCATACGATGACATGATTTTTACGGCAGAATGTAGCATCTCAACTGTTCATAATAAAAAAGCCCTCCAAGGTTGGAGGGCTTTCCTAATATAATTTAAATTACGAAACCGTTAGAAATTGAATCTATTTTCAATTTAGCAAGAATCAAACGGCTGTTGTCGCAACTTCTGGTTCAGGGTTAAGCCGATACCCCCCTCCCTCTGTTACCAGCAAGGATGCATGAGCTGGATCTGGCTCAATCTTCTGGCGAAGGCGGTAAATATGCGTTTCCAGCGTATGTGTTGTTACCGCTGCATTATATCCCCACACCTCATTCAGCAAAACCTGCCGAGGCACTGGGCGCGTTCCTGCTCGATAAAGAAACTTGAGAATAGCCGTTTCTTTTTCCGTCAAACGAATGCGACGGTTTTTAGCCGGTTCCTGCAACAGTTTAGCAGAAGGGCGGAACGTATATGGACCAATGGAAAACACTGCATCTTCACTGTTTTCAAACAGTCTGAGCTGCGCCCGCAATCTGGCCAGAAGTTCTGCAATACGGAAAGGCTTGGCAACGTAATCATTAGCTCCAGCATCAAGCCCTTTTACAATATCAGATTCATCATCTGATCCTGTGAGCATGATAACGGGCATACGCAAGCCATCCTTGCGCAGTTCTGCACAAAAATCGCGCCCATCTCCATCTGGTAGCGTTACGTCCAGCAGAATGGCATCACATCGCGCATCTGGTTCCTTCAGCTTCTGGCGGGCTTCGGCCAATGTTGCCGCCTCCAGAACCTGAAATTCCCCATCCAACTGCAACTGCTCTGCCAGTGTTCTGCGAATGACCTGATCGTCATCTACAACCAAAATTGGGCGCGCACCCGTCATGGAACATCGTCTCCTTATGTCAGCCCTCTGGCTCGGCTGCCTTGGCCTGCTTCCTGCACGATCACAAAACGAATCGTATCGAAACCACTTTCTGGCATGATACGTCAACCTCACGCGAAAGCCATAAAGCAGGGGTAAGATTGTTTATGATGATACACGTCTGGCCAACAGTAAACAGCAATATGGATGCACAACTGCATTGCAGACACAAAAGCATGAGCGCCATTATCGGCAAGAATGGCGTAACGCACCATAAGCACGAAGGGGATCTGGCAACACCGCTGGGAACCTTTCCCCTACGGCAAGTATTTTATCGGGCTGACCGGATTATAAAACCACAAGCAGCGCTGCCTGTTATCCCTTTAAACCCACAGGATGGATGGTGTGATGATCCATCATCATCCTCCTATAACCAGCACATCCAGCTACCCTCTTCTTTCCGCCATGAAATACTGTGGCGTGAAGATGCTGTATATGATCTGATTGTTGTGATTGGTTATAACGATTGCCCCGCAGAACCCGGCAAAGGTTCTGCCATTTTTATGCATCTGCAACGCCCCAACAAAACACCAACTGAAGGATGCGTTGCCCTAACTGAAGCAGACCTACGCTTTGTGCTGGCTGCAGAGGCAACAGAAATAACCATTCACCAGCCACGTTAAGCCGCATTGCCAGAAGCAGGCTTGGCTATTTGTTCCGGCGCAACCAACCCTATTGCCACGTATCCTGGTGTTAAAGTTGGTTGTGGCTCATCCTCTGCCGATACAATCGTGATAGCCGCATCTTTCTGAAGCACCAGAAACAACAGGAAATGGCTGCTTTCACTCAGCAGATAATCCTGATTAACTTCGGTAACTTCTATCGCAACAAAATGCCAGCCTTGGCTCACCAGCGCTTCCAACACGGTAAAATTCCACGCAGGCTGCCCCAAAACCTTTCCGCGCGCTTCCCGGCTAAACCCGCGGTACTGATCCAGCCGCGCAATGCCGGGGCTGACCTGATAAACTCTCTGCCGCCCAAAATGGGGAGCCAAATGTGCACAGACCAGCCCATTGTAAATGGCATCTGGCGTGGCTGAAATAAGATAATCAGCCGGGCGTTCCTCCAAATTTTCTGTGCCTTCTTCCGATAAAACTTCAGCACATAAAACAGGCACACCAGCAAGCTCGGCTGGGCGTAAATCACCCAAAGAACTATCCACCAGCAACACAGGTGTGCCTACGGCGTGCACTGCCACAGCCAACTGTGTGGACCAATCATTGGCCCCCACAATAGCCAACGCGGGTTGATTGGAAAGCGTAAGATGCAACCGTCGGCCTAGCGGAATAAGGGAAAAACCATGCAAAATCATGGTGGAGGCAATAACGGCAAAAACAGCCGGCATAACCTGAGAAGCCCCAGGGTAACCTGCATCCTGCAATCGTATCCCGGCGGCACCTGCAACTGCCGCCGCCACAATCCCACGCGGTGCAATCCACCCCATAAATAACCGTTCGGCCCGGCTTAGGCTGGAACCTATGGTAGCCAACCAAATACCCAAAGGCCTGACCACAAACAGCACTGCTAGCGTTAAAGCCCCAATAGACCATGACAAACCAGCAAGCTCACTTCGTGTCAGATCGGCTGTAAGCATAATGAACAGGATGGAGACAATGAGCACCACCAGCGCTTCTTTCATCCGCTGGATTTCCGCCATACCGGGAATACGCAGATTAACTAAAGCCATGCCGAACACGGTAGAGGCAATTAGCCCAGCCCCATCCATGGTTAAAGTGCCGATAACGTAAAGAATCAGCGCAAGGCTAAGCAGTATCGGCATTTTCAGAAGATCGGGCATTAAATCCCGTATGCACAGCCACCGCACAAACCATGCCGCACCAATGCCAAGCGCAATCATCAATGTAGCGCTCATCAGCATATGCGGGATGATAGATACAAAAAATGTGCCAGACCCCTCACCCGGCTGCATAAGCAACACTTCCAGCACTAACGTGGCCAGAATGGCACCTACGGGGTCATTCAAAATAGCTTCCCACCGCAGAAAGGCTGCAATGCGCGGTTTCAGCTTGGCATGGCGTAACAGGGGCAAAACAACCGTTGGGCCGGTAACCACAATAATGGCGCCAAACAAAAAGGCTGGGCCCCAGCCCATACGCCCAACGTAATGGGCGGCAATGCTGCCTAAAATTAAATTGATCGGCAATGCCACCAGCGTAAGGCGCAAAACGCCCTCACCGGCTTCTTTTAACTGACGAAAATCTAATGCAAGGCCGCCTTCAAACACGATAAGCGCCACCGCCAAAGAAACCATTTGGTGGAAAGCGCTACCTGCAACCTCTGAGGGATGCATGATCTGCAACCCCGGCCCCAAAAGCAGCCCCAGAGAAAAAAGCAGAACAATGGCAGGTAACCTGAACCGCCAAGCCGCCCATTGTGCCAGCATACCGCCGCCCAGCACGAGAAAAACAAAAAGAATTACGCTTTCAGTCATGCTAGGCCATTTATCTTATTGGTCTGTAGAAGCTGATGAATCAGGCATCAGTATTATGCGTAAGACCAATAAGATGAACAGTTAAAAATGTTTTCCTATTCTATACCTGCCTCAGCTTCTGGCGCGGCACGTTCCATTACGGCGGCAAAAAAGCCATCTGTTCCATCCCGCAGAGGGCTTAAACTGATGGAGCTTTCCTGACGCAAGGCCTGTGGCATTTCTGGGCTACCTGAAGGAACAAGCCTGAAATCAGGATGCCGTGCCAAAAATGCTGTAACCTGATCCATGTTTTCTGCGCGTAGCAAAGAACAGGTTGCATACACCATGCGCCCTCCGGCCCGAACAAGTGCTGCCGCCCGATCCATAATGGCAGCCTGCTTTTCCAACAGCTCTGTCAGATCCTGTTCCGTAGTGCGGAAACGTGCATCTGGGTTCCGGCGCCATGTGCCCGTTCCGCTACATGGTGCATCCACCAATACCCGATCGAATGATCCAGCCCGACGTTTGGCCCATTTATCTCCCGGCACAAGCAAGTGCCGTTCAACATTATGCACGCCTGCACGCCGCAAGCGTTTAACTGCACCTTCTAACCGAGGCGCAGAAACATCGCATGCAACAATATGGCCTTTGTTTTCCATCATCATGGCCATAGCAAGCGTTTTACCGCCCGCACCTGCGCAATAATCCAACACACGCATCTGGGGTTCAACGCCACTTATGGCAGCAACAAGCTGACTGCCTTCATCCTGAATTTCCACCAGCCCATCACGGAATGCCACACTTGTTGTAACTGGCAAACGTGCAGGTAAACGCAGCCCCCACGGAGAAAGCGGTGTAGGTTCAGCATGCAGGCCTTCACATGCCAGACTACGTTGTGCCTCCTTACGGGGGCCACGCAGAATATTCACCCGCAAATCCAGAGGCGCTGGGGTGGACATAGCTGCAAGCTCTTCTTCCAGCTTATCGCCAAACGTTGCTTCCAGATGGGGCAACAGCCAATCCGGCAGTTCCAGCCGAACAGCACGAGGCATTTCCGGGTTATCCAGAGTTTTGCCCGCAAGCGGCGTAAGGGTTGAAAGTTCCCCACGCGTCAACGCCCCTGCGGCAAAGCGCCCCTGCTCAAACATTTCCTCTACTTCTGCAAGAGAGAAACCATCGAACAACAGACGCGCTCCGGCCCGGAGCCGAGCAGACGCCACCTGCCCTTTTTGCTCCAACCACCAGCCAAGCCGACGCCACGCCCGCATAACATCCCATACAAGGCCGGATATGGCTCTGCGGTCTCCACCGCCCATATAGCGCCGCTCTCTAAAAAAGCTGTTGGCGACAGCATCGGCGGGTTTGCGCGGGGCGGCTTCCATTGCTGCAAGCAGATCAATAGCGGCCGCAAGCCTGGCTGAAGGTGTCATATGTGGTTATCAATCCCGACGGTAATTAGGAGCTTCACGCGTGATGGAAACATCATGCACATGGCTTTCACGCAGGCCCGCACCGGTAATACGGCGGAACTGAGCACCTTCTTGCAGCTCCTTCAGCACGCGGGAACCTGTATAGCCCATACCGGCTTTAAGGCCGCCCACCAGCTGATGAATAACCGCAGCCATGCTGCCTTTGTAAGGCACGCGGCCTTCAATGCCTTCTGGCACCAGCTTAAGCGCATCTTTGACTTCCTGCTGGAAATACCGATCAGCCGAGCCACGCGCCATGGCGCCAAGACTGCCCATGCCACGGTAGGATTTGTAAGAACGCCCCTGATAAAGGAACACCTCGCCCGGCGCTTCTTCCGTGCCAGCAAGCAATGACCCCACCATGACCACATCAGCACCAGCACCAATGGCCTTTACGATATCACCCGATGTACGAATGCCGCCATCTGCAATGCAGGGAATACCTTTTTCCTTACATGCCAGAGAGGTTTCAAGCACGGCAGAGAACTGAGGCACACCTACGCCAGCCACAATACGTGTGGTGCAGATGGAACCCGGGCCGATACCGATTTTCACGCAGTCTGCACCAGCTTCAATCAGGGCATGTGCAGCTTCTGGCGTGGCAACGTTACCAGCCACGATCTGCACATTGGTATCAAAGGCTTTCAGGCGTTCAACCGCCCCCAAAACACCGGCAGAATGGCCATGCGCTGTATCTACCACCAGCACATCCACGCCTGCTTCAATCAGCATCTTGGCGCGGCTAAAGCCGTCTTCACCCACTCCGGTTGCAGCCGCACAGCGCAGGCGGCCCAAGCTATCCTTGATAGCCAGCGGATGGGCTACAGCCTTATCCATGTCTTTAACAGTGATGATACCTACGCAACGGTCTGCATCATCAACCACCAGCAGTTTTTCAATCCGGTGTTTGTGCAGCAACTGACGGGCCGTATCTGCATCCACACCATTTTTAACCGTGATCAGCCGATCTTTGGTCATCAACTCAGAAACGGGCTGGTTGGGATCTACGGCAAAGCGGGCATCACGGTTGGTAAGAATACCCACCAGCTTCTGCGTGCCGGGTTCCACCACAGGAAGGCCACTAATGCCGTGGCGGTGCATGATATCACGCACTTCGGCCAATGTCTGATCCGGGCCAACGGTTACCGGGTTCACTACCATGCCAGATTCAAAGCGCTTAACGCGACGAACCTGCTCAGCCTGTTCTTCTGGTTGCAGGTTTTTATGGATCACGCCAAGGCCGCCTTGCTGGGCCATGGCAATAGCCATCTGGTCTTCCGTAACTGTATCCATCGCGGCGGAAACCAGCGGAATATTCAGTTCAATAGAGCGTGTGAGATGCGTGCGAACGGTTGTCTGGCTGGGCACAACGTCAGATGCAGCCGGCACAACCAGCACATCGTCAAACGCCAGAGCTTCCGTAACACGGCTATAGGGAGAAGAGGTCATGCTGCGGGCACCCTTGCTGAAATACAAAAAGGCAGGTTACCCTGAAGCATACGCTACGCCGCAGGTCACCCGACCATTGGCGCTCCCTCTTATGATGATGCACGCATAAACGCAAGCGTTACGCGCACCTTCTGTCTGTTTTTTTAACGTAAATGCAAAAAAGCAGAGGAGGAAAGTTTGAAAGACACCCGCATACAGGCCATAACACGGGAGATGAAACGTGTTCTTCCTTTCCTGTGGGGTTTTATGCTGGCCCCTGCTGCTGCACATGCAGTGGAAACTCCACATACAGGAGGCACGCTGCGCATTCTGGTTTCCAGCGCAGCGGGCACACTTGATCCACAGATATCCTATATTGGCTTAACCAAGTTTTTTGAAACGCCTGTTTACGATACGCTTTTAACCTACCCCAAATTTGCAGGAACAGGCGCGCAACCCGTTATTCCCAATCTGGCAGAAAATGTACCCCAGCCAGAAGATAACGGGCTGACCTATAGGCTCACCTTGCGCAAAGGTATTCACTTCTCCAACGGGCAACTTTTAACCGTGGCGGATGTGGCGGCTTCTTTCCGGCGTATTTTTGCTGCTGGCAGCCCGACTGCAGGGCCGTATTACAGCGCAATCAAAGGGGCTGATGCCTGCCTGAAAGACACAGCCCATTGCACTTTAGCCGAGGGCATTAAAACAGACGCAACGGCAAACACCATTACATTTCATCTCAGCCACCCGGACCCGGAATTTCTGGAACATCTGGCGTGGGTTCATGCAGCTATTTTGCCAGCGAACACGCCCACGCATGATATGGGTAATACAGCCCCTCCGGGTACGGGGCCTTACCAAATTACAGATTACAACCCCACAACGCATATGCGTTTTGAGCGGAATCCATACTTTCATGAATGGTCGCATAATGCGCAGCCTGCGGGCTTTCCTGACCACGTAGAAGTAACGTTCGGATTGGAGCCAGAAGCCGCTGTAACCGCGGTAGAAAATGGCCAAGCTGATCTAATGTATGAAAACGTTCCACTAGACCGCTTGGGTGAGGTCGGCAGTAAATATGCAGGCCAAGTGCATATCTTTACCGCTCTGTTGTATTACTACGCGACGTTAAATGTAAATGAACCGCCGTTTACATCCCTCAAGGTGCGGCAGGCACTTAATTACGCGGTAAACCGTCATGCTATGGTGATTTACGATGGCGGCAGTGCTGTTGCATCTCCGCAGTGCCAGCTTCTGCCAGAAGGCACTCCGGGGTATGAACGCTTTTGCTCCTATACCGCTGGCGCATCCCCTCAAAACCCTGCACCAGAATGGGCCAAACCGGATATGGAAAAAGCCCGTCAGCTTGTGCAGGAAAGTGGCACCAAGGGTATGCGGGTAACTATTGTAACCCCATCTGGCGGTAAATCGGACAATACTGCGCTAGATTTGCGCAGTGTATTGGAAAATCTGGGGTACAAGGCTTCAGTTCACAGTATCAGCCCGGCCATCCATTTCACGTTTGTGCAGAACTCAGACAACCATGTGCAGATTTCCATTGGTGGGTGGAGTGCAGATTACCCATCGGCTGCCAGCTTTCTGGACACGTTGTTTGCGTGCTCCAATTTTCATCCCCATTCCGATAATTCACCCAATATGTCCGGCTTTTGTGATCCGCATATTGACGACATGATGCACCACGCTGCCCAGCTTGCCTTAACAGATCGCACAGCCAGCAATGCGGCATGGGCTCAGGTTGATAAAGCCCTGATGGCACAGGCCCCTGCCGTACCTTTTGTACAAACCAAAAGGGTTGTGCTGGTTTCTAAACGCACACGAAATATAATTATTACGCTTAATGATGAAATCCTGCTTTCTCAGCTACAGGTTCCATGACTGATCTCGCCCCCACTTTTGCGCAAGATACCAAACCACCCGGCCCTTGGCGGATGGCGTTGCGGTCCCTACGCCATAATCGCTCTGCACTGTTTTCTTTTGCCATTTTGGTATTTCTGGCTGTAGCCAGCCTGCTTGCGCCTTATTACGCACGCTATGTTGCACATACAGATCCGTTCGTTTCCAACGTAGCAGGTGCCATCACGGTGGGTGGGCAGGAAGTGGATATCATGCAACCCAATGATAACCCATTGCACCTTGGCCTTAGCCCCATTGGCCCCACATGGCATGGAGCTTACATGCTGGGGGCGGATAGCCAGGGGCGTGATGTTGCCGCGCGGTTACTTTATGGCGGACGGAACTCTTTGCTGATTTCGTTCTGCTCTGCCGTTCTATGCCTTGTAATGGCTGCTGCTGTCGGAATAACTGCTGGTTTTTGCGGTGGCATTATAGATACCGTTCTCTCCCGCATGATGGATATTATGTGGTCTGTTCCCGTATATCTGTTTGCTATTTCTCTTTCCATTGTCACGGTAAGTGATGGGCTGCATCTGGGCCCGTTTGTTATTGAATCTGATAACCTGCTTTTGCCTATCTGCATTATCGCGCTGGTTTATGTGCCTTATGCTGCACGCCCTATTAGGGGACGGGTTATGGCATTGCGGGAAGCTGAGTTTGTTATGGCCGCACGCTGCCTTGGCGTACCCCGCTGGCGTATTGTGCTGCAAGATATTCTCCCCAACGTCACCTCCACCCTTGTTGTTCTTGGGCCGCTTATCATGGCCATGTCCTTGCTGGCAGAAAGCGCGCTCTCGTTTTTGTCCATTGGGGTGCAGGCCCCTGCGGCATCTTGGGGTACGCTTATTCAAGATGGTGAAGGATTGATTTATACACGCCCTATGGTGGCCATTGCCCCGGGCTTGGCCATTATAGCTGTAGTACTGGCCCTGAACATTCTAGGCGATGGCCTGCGAGATGCGCTGGATGTGCGTGATGCCAGCCACCGCGAACAATAGGAGGCCCACCGCGTGTTGATGGCCGCCCTCCGCCGAGTGGGACAAACAGTTTTCGTGCTGTTTGGTATTTCCGCATTAGTATTTGCTGTATTTTTTGCCACACCGGGCGCAGACCCTACAGCTCGGATTGCTGGCAAAAACGCATCGCCTCAGACCATGCAGAAAGTGCGGCAGGAATACGGGTTTGATCGCCCCTTACCCGTTCAATATGCCATCATGATGAAAAAGCTGTTCATCACACAAGATTTGGCCTCTTACGCAGATAGAGGCGAACTGGTGGTGCCCGAAATTGCACGCGCGGCCCCGGTTACAGTTTCCTTAGTATGTGGTGCGGCCATTATCTGGGTTGTCGTTTCCATTGTCATGGGCACTCTGGCTGCCGCCCTTAAAGGCTCATGGATTGACCGCACGCTAATGATGCTGGGGTTAATTGGCATTTCCATACCCGTTTTCTGGCTTGGGCAAGTTGCAAACCTGATAACGCAGAACCGCTACCACGATACCTGGCTTTTTTCATGGGTACCGGCTCTGGGCTATGTGCCGCTTACACAAAACCCTTGGGGCTGGTTCAAAGCCTTGGTTATTCCATGGGTTGTGCTGGCGGTTTTGTTTATTGGTGTTTATAGCCGCGTGCTGCGGGCAGACCTTGTTGCGCTATCTGGAGAAGATTTTATACGCACGGCCCGCGCCAAAGGACTTTCTCCTTCTCGTATTCTTATCCAGCACGGACTGCGCACGGCTATGGTTACCTTTGTATCTCTGTTCGGTATGGATTTTGCTCAGTTGGTCGGAGGGGGCGCTTTGTTGACCGAAGTGGTTTTCGGGCTGCCTGGAGTTGGTCGCCTCACCTATCAGGCCCTTACCAATCTGGATCTGCCTCTTATTATGGCCACCGTTATGTATTCTGCCGTATTTGTTGTGCTGGCAAATGCGGCGGTTGATATGATCTACCTTCTGCTTGACCCGCGAGTGCGCGATGCCCGCTAACATGCCCCCCCACGCCCTGCTGGATGTGCGAGACCTACGGGTAAGTTTTCCGGCCCGTGGGAAGATGATTCCAATTGTAGATGGCGTTTCCTTCACCCTAAACCATCAAGACATTCTGGGGCTGGTGGGGGAATCTGGATCAGGTAAATCTGTCACGGCTTTAGCGCTTATGGGGTTGATTGATGCTCCGGGCGTGCAGGTAACGGGCTCTGTCTGCTTCCGGGGGCAGGAACTGATAGGAATACCGCCAAAAAAGCTACGGCACCTACGTGGCAAAGAAATTGCCATGATCTTTCAGGACCCCATGACAGCCTTTACACCTGTTTACACAATAGGCTGGCAAATTGATGAGCAAATACGGGCCCATGAACGTGTTTCGCGCAAACAGGCCCGCACCCGCACAGTGAAACTGTTGGGTGATATGGGCGTGCCAGACCCAGAGCGCACAGCCAACCGCTACCCACACCAATTGTCTGGGGGCTTGCGCCAGCGCGCCATGATTGCCATGGCCCTTTCATGCAACCCATCTCTCCTGATTGCAGACGAACCCACAACCGCGTTGGATGTAACCGTACAGGCACAGATACTGGAGCTGATACGCAGCTTGCGAGATACGCACCACTCATCCGTTTTACTGATTACGCATGATATGGGCGTAGTGGCAGAAACCTGCGATAACACCATGGTGCTCTATTCTGGCCGTGTTGCAGAATATGGGCCAACATCTGCCCTATTTGCATCCCCCGCTCACCCATATACAGCCGGGCTTCTAGCCTCCATCCCACCATTGGATGGGCCAAGACCATTACGTTTACCAGCCATTGCTGGCTCCCCTCCGCTTCCGCAAAACCGCCCGGCAGGATGTGCTTTTTCACCACGTTTCCAATACGCACATACAACCTGCACGATAGCATTGCCGCCTTACGTTCAAACAGGGTCGAACCATTTTGCCGCTTGCGTTCTCCCGCAAGAAGGAAAATCTTTGCCACCACGCCTGAGTGATGCACTTGCACAGGAGCACCTCCGGCCATGAAAGCACCTAAAGCCCCCTCGCCCATTTTGGATGTGCGCGATCTGTACAAAACATACCGCCTTCCCCGCGGGCAGGAACTCAAGGCTGTAGATGGCGTTTCCTTTTCCGTTATGCCGGGGGAAGTGCTGGGCGTTGTGGGTGAATCTGGGTGCGGAAAATCATCCCTAGGGCGTTGTCTGCTCAAACTGACGCCCGCTACAAGTGGCCAGATTGTATTTGAAGGGCGTGATATCACGCATCTGTCTGAACGCACCTTGCGTCCCTTACGCCAGCGTATGCAGATGGTTTTTCAGGATTCCTACGCCAGTCTAAACCCGCGCCGGAGAATAGGAGACTTACTAGCCGAACCTCTTAAAGTTCATCCTAATGCCCAAGGCCGCAAGCGTTCCTCCGCCGAAATTACGGCGCGCTTACACGAACTGATGGAACTTGTCAGCTTACCCATTACAGCATTGGCACGATATCCACATGAATTTTCTGGCGGGCAACGCCAACGTATTAACATTGCACGTGCATTAGCTCTGTCCCCTCAATTGATTATTGCAGATGAGCCTGTTTCTGCCCTGGATGTTTCTGTTCAGGCCCAAATCATCAATCTGTTTGCTGACTTACAAAAACAACTTGGCCTTACCTACATATTTGTAGCGCATGATCTGGCTGTTGTGCGCCAGATATCAAACCGGGTAGCTGTCATGTATCTGGGCCGCATTGTAGAAATTGGTGATACCGATAGCGTTCTACACACCCCCGCCCACCCCTATACAGCTGCCCTTACTGCTGCCATCCCGCGTCCTGTTACAGGGCTAGCACGCCCTGTGCCTTTGCAAGGGGATGTTCCCAGCCCCATTAACCGCCCAAGTGGTTGCCGTTTTCATACACGCTGCCCCTACGTACAAACACGCTGCAAGCAGGAAGACCCGGCTTTACGCCCCATCCATCACGATAGGCATGAAGTGGCCTGCCATTTTCCGTTATGATCCGCTGCGGCTGCATCTTATTTCAACAGCTAAAGCTATGTTTACCTTTTCCACTGCTGAATATATTTCATCCTGCAAAATATGCGCCATTTCTTTGAAAGAGTTATTTCGTATCAGTCTCAGCCCCTGCCCTGCCCACAAAGACATATTCTCAGCGTTTCCATCTCGCGCGGCCTTCTTACGTAACGCTTGGGTTAAGGCATTCTGGACAGGATAAGGAAACGGCTGGGAACTTCCATATTCTTCAATAAATTGATTACATATACCATGCGCCAACCTGCCTGAAAAAACATTCGTCAATACGGTGCTTTCGGCCGGCAAATGCTGTTCAAGCGCTTTTCTATACGCTAGGGCCAACGCTGTATCTGAACAACCCAAAAATGCTGTGCCCATTTGCACGGCTTCGGCACCCAAGCTTATAGCCGCTACTATGCCTTCTCCATCCATGATACCTCCTGCGGCAATAACTGGAATTGAGATATCCTTTACAATTTCCCGGACAAGAGGAAGCAATCCTACGCCATTTCCTCCATCAGAGAGAAAGCTTCCGCGGTGCCCACCTGCTTCTATACCTTGAGCACACACAGCATCTGCCCCAACGTCTGCCCATGCGCGCGCCTCTGCACTGGTTGTAGCTGTGCCACATACAAAAATACCTTGAGCATGCAGCATGGAAACCTGTTCCTGTGTGAGAATACCAAACGTAAAACTTGCAACTGGCGGTTTGGCGTGAAGCAGAACTTCAAACTGTTCCTGAAATGATGGAGCATATTGATTGGGTAATATAAAATCCAATTCCAGTCTTTCATAAACATGACGCAAAAACAGAGTATCTTGCGGATCAGGATAATAACTGGGCAAATGATCAATAATAAAAAGGTTAACGTTAAAAGCTGATGTTGTTTCAGATTTAATCTGGTGAAGAGAAGCCTCAATTTCCTCTGGAGACATCATGCCAGCACCAAGAGAGCCTAAAAAACCTGCATTACTGGCAGCAATAACCATTTCAGCATTACTTATGCCAGCCATAGGAGCCTGAATAACTGGCAAGGCAAGCTCTAACTTTTCGACCAAAGTATGATGTGGCATGCGCTAACCTTTCTATGTTTTTGCTGTTTAGCACTTTATCTGCAAAGTCCACTCTCCACGATCTTCATGCAATCGTCACAGTTATAAATGTGAAATGCAGGTAAATTATACGCCAGTATGACGATTGATGTGGGAATAAGTCACTATGCGTTTTCGTAACGCCGTTTTTTATGCCGTAAGTCTTTCCTTAGCGCACACCTTTTTTGGACATACCGCACAGGCGCAACAGTTTACCCTACCTGATGGGCGTGCATTCTTGCCGCCACCTCCGCGGGCCGAAGAACCTGCACAACAGGCAGACTTACGGGCTTTTGAAAAAACGCGGGGGCTGAAAGATAAGGCGCGCTGGAAATTGGCCCAGAATGACGCCAACCTGAACCCAGACCATGTTATCAAGGATTTTTCATGCGCTGCCGGATTTAATCTGGATCCAGCCAAACTTCCCGCACTGGTCGATCTTCTTACATCGCTTGCGCAGCCCGTAGAGCAAGATGTTTCAAACGAAAAAGACTTCTGGAAACGGCGCAGGCCTTTTGTCGGAACAGATAAAGACATCTGCACCGCGCATTCAGATGGGCTTGATCATAGCTATGCCTACCCATCTGGCCATACAACCTGGGGTTGGCTTACGGCGTCCATTCTTGCCAGCGCTCTGCCTGAGCGTGCAACGCAAATCATGCAACGCGGCCGTATATTTGGTGAAAGCCGTATTGTTTGTGGCGTGCATTGGAAAAGCGACGTGCAAGCTGGCTATATGAACGGAAGCGCCATGTTTGCAACACTTCAGGAACAGCCCGCTTTTACCCAGAAAATGGCAAAAGTTCGCCAGGAACTTCTTGCCTTGCGTAATGCTAAAACAGAACCAGACACAAAAACTTGCGCGGTAGAGCAGCAAGCCGCGCAAGATATTTTTTAATAATTGATATTTCTGATTCTGGGGTTTGGATATTCATGAGTTGCCGGTTATCTGCGTTACCTGTCCTGCGGCTGTTTACGCTGGCAGGTTACGCACAACAGGCCTTGCCAACCGCTTTTAAAGCACCGGCACCGCTTATCGGCTTGCATGGCTTGTGGGGCTCTCGCCTATCCGATCTGGTCGCATATGAATGCACCAAACTTGCAAACCACTTTGGCATGAACCCAGAGAAGAAGAAATTGGCATGTTTCAGGCTCTTTCCCTGCAAGCACGCGCTGGCCACGTTGATATGAACCGTATTCTTGTTTTACGCGCTGGCAGCAATTTTGACATGCCTCCACCCGGACAGACGGCTGCAAACCTACTTAAGGCCGAAACTGAAGAATCTGGTTTTTCTGGTTTTCCACCTGCTCTGGATGCGGCGTATCAGGCAGGAAGTGTGGTTGTAAAAGAAATTGCAACATACTGGGCCCATTACGAAAACACCATTCCCTCTCATTAGACGTTTTTACGTATCTGACAGGATCGAAACATGACGACACGCCGTAATTTTCTGAAATATGCGTTCCTTTCCGGGGCTGCGGGTTCTGCTGGCATGTTGCCTTCTGCCATTAGCCGCGCATTTGCTATTTCCCCAGATCCAGGAACGACATATCAGGATGCAGAACATATTGTTATCTTGATGCAGGAAAACCGTTCGTTCGATCATTTATATGGTACATTACAAGGTGTACGTGGGTTTAACGACCCTCGCGCCATACGCCAGCCCAACGGTAACCCGGTATTTGTGCAATCCAGCACAGAAGGGCAAACCTACGTGCCTTGGCGCCTGAATATTCATGACACACGCATTACATGGATGGGCTCTATTCCTCATTCACGAGAAAGCCAGGTTGATGCGTGGAACAACGGGCATCATGATCGATGGGTAGACGTCAAAAAGTCACATTACAAGAAATACGAACACTACCCCATGACTATGGGATATTATACACGAGAAGACCTCCCGTTTTATTATGCATTGGCAGATGCTTTTACTGTTTGTGACCAAAATTACTGCGGTGTGATGACAAGCACTTGCCCGAACCGTTTGGTGTTCTGGACAGGTACTGTGCGTAATAAACAAAGCACTGACTCCACAGTTTATATGCGCAACCCAGAAATTCTTAAATCTGGCCTAACATGGACAACCTTTCCTGAAAGATTGGAACAGATTGGCATTTCATGGAAAGTATATCAAAATGAAACCGATCAGGTTGGCGGTCTGGATGAAAAAGAACGCGCATGGCTTTCTAACTTTGCACTTAATATTTTAGAATGCTTTGAAAATTATAATACATCTGCAAACCCCAGATTTCATAAATGGGTAGATGAGCGTATAAAAGCCTGCTCCAAACATATTGAAAAACTTCAGGCCGAAGAAAGACTTGTTTCAGAAAAACATCAGGAACAGTTAGCTGAAGCCAATGCCTTGCTGGCTGTTCTAAAACGCCGCCGCGATACTGCTACAAAAACAGTAGAACAGCTTACTTCGGCAGAACGTAGCTTGTTTGAACGCGCTTTTGTAACCAACAAAGCAGACAAAAATTACCGGACACTTGAAACACTCACTTTTTCAGATGGCTCCAATACACGCCATATGGATGTTCCCAAGGGAGATGTCCTGTATCAATTCCGCAAGGATGTACAGAACGGCAAACTCCCCACTGTTTCATGGTTAGCTGCACCGGAACATTTTTCTGATCACCCAGCCTCACCTTGGTATGGTGCATGGTTTGTATCAGAAGTTATGGATATTCTTACCGAAAATCCGGAAATCTGGAAAAAAACCATTTTCATCATGACTTACGATGAAAATGATGGCTACTTTGACCATTGCTGCTCCTTCACGGCACCAGACCCTAAACGCCCAGAAACAGGCAAATCCTCCGCCAGTATAGGGCCTGATGGTCTAGAATATACTTACGCCAAAGATGAAGAAATTATGGGCGTGCCTCCTGCATTAGCACGTAGTGGCCCAATTGGTCTGGGCTTTCGGGTTCCCATGATTATTGCATCTCCGTGGAGCCGTGGAGGCTGGGTGAATTCTCAGCTGTTCGAGCATAGCTCTACGCTTCAGTTTCTTGAAAAGTTTATTGAAGGGAAGTTTGGTAAAAAGGTTACCGAAACCAATATTTCTCCATGGCGCCGTGCCATTAGTGGGAATTTAACATCATGCTTCCGCCCTTATGATGGCACGGTTCCACAACTTCCATTTATTGAAAGAGATAAACATCTAGAAATTATCGAAGATGCACGCTACCGGCCTATGCCCAGTGGATTTAAATCTCTCGAAGAAGCAGACATTACGCTGCTGAAAAACGATCTCCTCCAACTACAGCGCTATGTAAAACAGGAACCAGGCACACGGCCAGCCTGCGCCCTACCCTATGAACTGTACTGTGATGGCGGCCTAAGCGCAGATGGACAAACCATATCCCTGCATCTGCAAGCAGGTACAAAGGTACACAAGCACCTTTCATCTGGTGCCCCTTTTAATGTGTACACCCACAACATGCGGCAAGAAAGCGGTATGCGATCCAGCACCTATGCTGTAGCTGCTGGAGATAACATAACGGTAAATATTGATAGCCGTTTATCTGAAAGCAATCTTTACGATGTATCTGTTCACGCACCCAATGGCTTCTACCGCAAATTTACTGGGCGCAAGCATGGCATAAAACTTTTAGCTGAATGTAAATATATGCCTTCGAGCAAGGAAAGCATGCTTCTTTGCCTAAAAAACATGGGACATGATACATTGGAAATCCACTGCAATAGACTAGGGCACGCAGCTTTACATGTCCTGCACATTCCTGCCCAAGGCAATGTCAGGCAGGTTATACCTCTTGCTCAATCCAACATGTGGTATAATTTAACACTGACAGCACCCAAAGAACCTGAATTTTCTTATGTTTTTGCAGGCCATCTCGACAATGGGAACCATAGCATTACGGACCCAGAAATGGGCCTCATAAAATAAATACAAATTATTATATACAGGATAAAACACTGGGCGTTTACATGCTGATTTATGTAAACACCCAGCATATTAAAAATAAAATAATGTATTTTATTTTTAAACTTTTGAATTATTATAAATTTTTCTAACCATAAATATAGAATTTCTTACTCGTGCAATTTACTGATCAACAGTGAAATACAGATCATAAACAGCCTGATTGAATGAGCGTTTTTAGCTTTTGTATATGAACAGATGAATCATGATGCAAGAATGGCCCGCGCCCTAAGGTGCAAACGTATCGTGCCATTTCCTGTCCGCAATTCTAAAGCGCTAGGAAACACATAGTTCTTCAGTTTGAGCTGTTCCTGAGCAGAGAGGCCGCCATCTCCACCAGCATAAGCAGGAAGGCTATTTTTGGTCTCACTGTTCAGCAACCGTGACCTCTGAATACCAAGCCACCAAGGTCGCTGACAATGGTAAGCAGAGCCGTTGAAACAATACTCTGATCAAGCATGCAGCCATTGTGCGGCTGGTAACATAATGCAGTATCAATACCTACTGCATTATGTCTTGGTCTCTTTATTATGCACTCACATCCTTAACAGATGCATCTGCCTGCCCTTGCACCCAATAACCAGATGCCTTGATCCATTGTGTGGCAATACCGCGTTTTTCAAGCAAATATTGGCGCACTGTTTTTGCAACACGGGCTTCTGCCCCAACCCAAATAAATGTGTGTTCTGAAATATCCATGCCGGATAGAGCAGACACAATACCTTGTGCATCATCAGCTTTATCCAAAGGACGATGAACCCAATGCGCTGTATGCTGTGCAGATGTTTCGAATATCTGCTCGTCTTCTTGCCCTGGCACAGCAACGATTGTTGTCACATGGCTTTGAGCGGGAAGCTCCTCCACCCTACGGCCAATGGCTGGCAAGGCTGTCTCATCCCCAATCAGTAACCAGTGCGCGATATTGCCAGAAATAATCTGAGATCCTTTTGGGCCGCCAATATCTAGATGATCACCAACCTTTGCAGCCCGTGCCCATGCGGCAGCAGGTCCACCTTCGTGATTCACAAAATCCAGCACCAGCGTACCTGCTGCTGGATTATATTTGCGCGGAGTGTAATCCCGACGGACAGGCGCACCATCCAAACCAGGAATGAATATTTTGATATGATCATCCGGAGAGGGACTTACAAAACCCGCTAGATCCGAACCTGCAAGACTTATCCTTATCATATGCGGTGTTAGCCGCTCCACCTTTACAACTTCTAAAGAGCGGCGATGCAATTCATGCCGCACACGATGGATTTCTGGCACATCGCAAGCACCAGAAACAACATTCTGGGTTGTCATTTATTTATCCTATTGCTTACTCGAAGCTTTATTTTGTTTCTAAACGGCTCACTTCTATGCCCGTCCCGACAGGTAGCAAAACGCTGGAAATACCGGGCAATACGCGTATGGCCTGCCCATAGCGTTTTACATCTTCTGTACCGGGCCGGATCATATTATCAGCCACAATAATTGCACCGGGGTTAAGGCGTGGGTAAAACGCCTTTAAGCAGGGCACATAAAGATCTTTCCAAAGATCAACAAAAACAAAATCTACTTTTTCATCCATCTCATCAATCATCTGCACGGCATCACCTACGCGAAAATCTATCCAATTCGCCAAGCCTGCTTGCTGTGCCATTTTCTGAGCATAAGCAGATTTATAATCATGCAATTCCATTGTAATCAGCTTACCGTCAGCAACGCGGGCAGCTTCGGCAAGCCAGATGCCAGAATATCCAAAGGATGTGCCGAGTTCCAGAATAGTTGGATTTTTCAGGCTCTTGGCTAAAATATTCAACAGTTGCCCTGTTTCTGGCCCGATGGAACGCATGCGCTGGTCATGCCCCCCATCACGACCGCCAGGCGCTTCAATACGCGGTTGGCGACGTTCTTGCTGTATACGTTCATGATAGAGGTTGAGAACTGTCTGAATTTTATCATCCATGATTATCTTCCCTCTTATTGTCTTACAGATTTAAACTTGCCCAACACCACGTGCAGCGTCATCTAAAAGTGCTGCAATTTTTTCTTCTGCCGCCGGGTCAAGCCCACCGTTACGCAACCGAAGACGCAACGCAATTTTCAGGTTTTCCATGGCGCGCATTACAGGCATGGGAATATTCTTACGCCCACCTCTTCCTTCGGGTTCCGCTGCCGCTGCACGAGAAAGGATTTCTTCCAACCCGGCCTGGTTGGCAGACAAAAACGCCTCACCCTCTGGTGTTATCTGGTAGTTTTTACGGCTTTCGCCTTCAGATGGGCGAATATATCCTGCTTCTTCCAACCAAGTGAGTGTTGGATAAATAACACCGGGGCTTGGGGTATAACTTCCCCCAAATTTTTCTTCGATATCCTTGATAAGTTCATAACCATAAGTTGGTTTTTCCGAAATTAACTTAAGAACCAGAAAACGGATTTCGCCATAATCAAAAAGCCTGCTGCGGCCCCCCCGTCGGCCTCCACCCCGACCATGTTGATGGCGATGCTTCCCTCCAGAACCTGCTGTTCCTTCAGGGGAGAAAACCGGGCGGTTACGACCGCCTGCGTGTTTGTTTCTGTGCTTCATAATTCCGATATATATTCCGATATATCGTATGTCAAGATATATCTAGATATATTCCTTAGATGATCTGTTTTGCTCCCTACTCTCTTCACAAAAGCAACAGGCACACGTGCGCAGGCATACAAATGCGGCAAAACACAAGCAGTCGATATTTTACCATATATGTAGAATCCCCGTTTTTCGCACAATGCGTGAATGTTTTATGAATACTCTATTTAATATAAATGAATTTTTTAAATATCTCTCAAAAACCCACAAAAAGTCAGATAGGTTGCGGCGCCTTATGGGAAAATGAGACACCGCAATGAAAAAGTTCCTGATCCTGAGCACAGTTTGTATATTTGCTCAAAACACCACAACCATAGCCAAAGCGAGCAGCAACCCGGATAAACACAAAAACCACGCTCCCCTTGCTGCAAAAAAAACGGCTAAATTGCCGAAAGCCAAGGATGAGGACGTCGACGTCGTCTCGCGCAAAACAGCAGGCGGCGGAATGATGGTGAAACACACATCTGCCAAAACGATAAGCTCACTTTCCCATAGCTATATCGAGATGCAGTCTCCTACTTCCACAATCGAATCACTGATCCAAACAGTGCCTGGCGTGGTTTCTGCCAGTGAAGGGCCTCTTACAACCTCCTTTTCCACCATTCATATTCGCGGGATGGCGCAAGCAGAAATTGGTGTCACGCTTGAAGGCATGCCAGCAGCCAACCCCTTTACATACAGTACCTATACCCCTTCTCTCGTTGATAGTGAGAATATGGGCCAGGTGAATGTGATGCAGGGCTCGGTGGATATTAATTCCCCCACCTACAACGCAACGGGGGCTGAAGTTTCTGCAACATTACGCCACCCGATGGACCACCAGAATGTGCATGTTGCGGCCTCTGGCGGCTCCTACGGCACGAACAAAGACTTTATCCGCTACGATAGCGGAGAAATCGGACACTCTGGCGTGCGGGGCTTTGTTTCTGGTTCCTATGCCCGCAGTGATATGTGGCGTGGTGCTGGTGACATTCGCAAGTGGCACGTAGATGCAGCACTTACAAAAAGCTGGGCTCCCGGTAGCCATTCAGAAGCTATTTTTGGTTTTACAGATGCCGCACAAGGTGAATGGCTTTATCCATCCTTGGCGAATTGGAAAACCTACGGAACCAAATATGGCCTGAACAACCAGTATTATAATGGTGATACACACTACGTTGGGCTGAACGGCAAAAATACTGGGGCTATTTACGGTACATTAAAAAATCATTTCAGCTTTGGGCATGGGTTAAGCTTAGACGCACAAGCCTATTCTGTTGAATTTCATGGACCTTATTATTACGGCGAAACCGTGCCTGTCTCCAATGGTTATGCTGGCGCGGAAAAATACGCACATCTTGACGATTATAAAAACCTACCTGGATATGACCCATCAGTTAGCAAATTAACGTCTGTTGAAGTTTCAGATTGGTATACAATTTCTTCCGGTTTAACCCTTACCGGACATTGGAAGCATAAATTCAATACACTTAACTTTACCTATTGGTATTCTTACGCTCAGGAAGCCGCCACCCAGAAGTTTTATCCTGTAAATGGCAGTGGGCATTGGAACTCTAATGGTGCCCCCCTTACAGCTAACGGCGGACTGCTTATTAACCAAGATAATGAAAACGCCTTACAGCAGTTGAATAGCTTTGCTGTGGACGACAAAATGTCGTTCCTGCATGACCGCCTGACTATTGATGGTGGTATTAGAATGGTGATGGCAAACCGCCAATACACTCAGGATCTGCCGGGCGTAACGGCAAGCAAATCCATTAAAAATGTGTTTGTTCCCTCCCCTCAGGTGCTTATCAATTACCGCTTCAATCCCAACCATCAGATCTATGTTAACGGCACAACTGGTTACCACCTTCCTGCAGGGTTAAGTTCACAGCTTGCATCCTACAGCTATAACACTGGCAAGGCGACATCGCTCCCGATGTCCGATTACAAGCCAGAATATATGATTACAGAAGAAATAGGGTATCGCTATAGTGGCCTCTTTATGGCTAACCTTGCAGGCTTTCATTATAACGTAACGAACCATCAGGTTTCGGCCATAAGCTATCAACCGGGATCAACATCAACAATTTCACAGTTAATCAACGCCGGTGGTCTGGAAGCCTACGGTATTCAGGCAGAACTTGCCACGCGCCCCTGGCACAATGTAAGCGCTTACGCATCTGGCCAGTATATGCACACTAAAAATGGAAACAATATTGCTTATGCAGGAGATTATCTTGCAACCAAAGGCAAGCAAGAAGTTGGTGCTCCACAATTTTCTGGTTCTCTGGGCCTGACCTATAATGATGGCAAATGGTTTGGCAACTTTACGCTGCAATATACTGGTGCCCAATACGCCACACTCATGAATGATCAGAGTATTCCCGGTTACGTTACGGCCAACCTTGGCTTTGGCAGGCGCTTGCCGCAAATTGGCCACGTCTCTCCTAAAATCAAGCTGAACCTCGTTAACCTTGGGGACAACCATTATCTGTCTTCAATGTATGGCTATACAACAAACGCCAAAACACAGCATGGTGTGCTTACAGGCAAAAGCCTTTCTGGCTCACAGCCTACTTACGTTATTGGTTCCCCATTTGTGGTAACTGCCACCCTTTCTGCTGATTTTTAATTTTGCACATTATCAGGATATTAAGTCGTTCTGTGTTCTGCTTCTTAAAAGCAGTGCACAGAACCACTATAGAACACCCAATAGTTTGATACCGCAGAACACACAGCGTAATGCTCCAAAAAGCACATCCACAGTGCACCTAACCACAAGCCTTATGAGAAGACCCTTTTAAGTTATGCAGGCAAAAGTGCTGCCGCAGCCGTTGGCGAAACCTGCACTGGTGGAGCATGCCAGCGCCCTTCGTCTACATTCTGAATTTCCCTATCAATCTCACGCACCACCTGCCGTGAAAATGGGCCGAGATGTAAATAAAGTGCACTCGTCATAACCACATAAGGTATTGCCTTTGGGTTATGCAGGGCACAATCAATCATCATACGCCAGAATTGTTTGGCTGTTCCTGGGCCAGCACGGTGAATACGGAAAAGCAAACGTGCAAAACTGCGCAAATCACCCCGTATCATTTTATGGGCGCGCTCACGCTTAAGCATACGGCCCATCCGTCGAACACGCCCAAAATATGCAACTGGATTGTAAATTTCTGCCAGAACGGTTCTGTAATCATTCAACACATCGCGGCGCGGGCGGTTTGTTTCAAAATTCAGCCCCGCTGTGCACTGATCTCCAGATTGCGTCTGCTCGCCCCCAGAAAACAAGCGCCCCTCGGCTAGCAGGCGGCGCGTAAGCTGTGTTGTTGGCAGGGCATAAAGTAACCCAACCATGCAAACCGGAATGGAAGTATCTTCAATACATTCTACCATCCCTGCTGCAACACTGCTTTTTTCGCTATCAAAGCCAACAATAAAGCCAGCGTTTACAAAAATACCAGCCTCATGAATTTTGGTAATACTTTCTTGCAAGCTGCGCCGAGTATTCTGCTTTTTCTGCGTCATCACCAGCGTATCTGTATCCGGGCTTTCAATCCCGATGAATACAGCAAAGAAATTTGTTTCTGCCAGACTGCGCAGCAAATCCGTATCATCTGCAAGGTTGATAGATGCTTCAGTTGAAAACTCAAATGGAAATTTCTTTTTATTCTGCCAGAGTTTTAAATCCGGCAAGAACTTCTTAAGTGCTTTTTTGTTACCAATCAGATTATCATCAACAAAATCCACATGCCCTCGATAACCAAGAGCATACAATGCATCCAGCTCTGCAATAACCTGCGCGTTTGTTTTGGTTCGCGGTACACGGCCATAAAGCTCAATAATATCGCAGAACTCGCAACTAAACGGACATCCACGTGAAAACTGAATACCTACATGCAAATACTGATCCAGCTTTAACAGATCAAAACGCGGCAAAGGGCTTTTTGTAACGTCCGTTTTCCCCATCGGGGCCTTAAAGACGCCCTGCGTGTCCCCCTTTCGCCAAGCTGTTATGAAATCAATCATGATTTCTTCAGCTTCACCCAGCACCTGAAAATTTGCAGCACTATACAAATCTGGGCTGGATGTCACATCCGGTCCACCAACCACCACTGGCTTATTGCTAGTGCGACACATTTCTATAATGCGCAGGGCGTCATTTCTTTGGGGAAGCATTCCGCCGGTCATCACCATATCGGCCCAAGCGAAATCCTCATCTGTCAGAAGCTCGGTGTTCCGGTTCACCAATTTAACCTCCCAATGTTTGGGAAGCAACGCTGCAACCGTAATCAAACCAAGCGGAGCCGCCGGATAGCGCGCCCCAGCCAGATCACAGGCCTCTTTGTAATTCCAGAACGAACTGGCATTAAAAAGTGGAAAGATCATCAAGACCTTGCAGCTATCGGTCGTCACGGAGATATCCTTTGATTGAACAGCTGATCACAATCAAAGCGGACGATATCTCGCTCTCTTCGACGGCGCGCAGCCCCCTGCAGGGCTTGGTTTCCTATGGAGGGTGAATGCTCTGGACACCTTCCATATGGGCGTCGTATCTGAGAGCTGGGGGTAGCAAGAGCCAGCAAAAGGTCATTTCATGACCTTTCATCTGAGTGAATTCTGCTTATACGCTCAAGAACGCATGTATTGCAAATCAATCACTATCCTAGGCTCAGGACCTATTAATTTATTGAACTGAGCGAGCGGTTGTGATTCAGAGGCTTACCGATGGAGGGTGGGCCTGTGAGTGATGTG
>NZ_VHON01000066.1:0-851 GCF_008690365.1 Acetobacter sp. DmW_136 | reverse complement strand
TAGGCTCAGGACCTATTAATTTATTGAACTGAGCGAGACGTTGTGATTCACAGGCTTACCAATGGAGGTGAGGCTGTGAGTGAGTTGTTTTTGATTTCGGAGAGGCAGATGGAACGGATCAGTCCATTTTTTCCTCTGGCGCATGGAGTTCCGCGTGTGGACGACCGACGCGTCCTGAGCGGGATCGTTTACGTGATCCGCAACGGTCTTCAGTGGAAAGACGCTCCGAAAGCGTATGGTCCGCACAAGACTTTGTATAACCGGTTCATTCGCTGGAGCCGCCTGGGTGTCTTTGACCGGATCTTTGTCGCCCTGACAGAGCAGGCAGGCCGTTCGAAGCGCCTGATGATCGATGCGACACATCTCAAGGCTCACCGGACAGCTGCCTCTCTGCTCAAAAAGGGGCTTTTCCCCGCCATATCGGACGCACAAAAGGCGGCCTGAACTCGAAGCTTCATGCCGTCTGTGATAGCGAAGGCCGTCCTGTCCGTCTTCATCTGACGGCCGGTCAGGTTAGTGACTTCAAGGGAGCAGATGTACTTCTGGCAGACCTTCCCGATGAGACAGAAGAGGTCATCGGGGACCGGGGATACGACAGTAATAAAATCAGGCAGTCTCTCGCAGAACGGAAGATCACCGCTTGTATTCCGCCGAAGAAGAACCGGAAATCAAAGCCACTTTACAACTGGCATCTATATAAAAAGCGCCACCTCATCGAAAACATGTTCGCAAAGCTCAAAGACTGGCGGCGGGTGGCAACACGATATGACCGCTGCGCACACACTTTCATGTCCGCTATCCACATCGCAGCAAGCTTCATCTTCTACCTCAAAGAATGAGTCCTGAGCCTA
>NZ_VHON01000006.1:0-205968 GCF_008690365.1 Acetobacter sp. DmW_136 | reverse complement strand
CAAAACCGTCATCCACGTCATGGCCGACGCACAGCGCCTCGGCGTTACAAAACTCGGAATCGTCGGACAGGAACAGTTCGTAGACGGTAAGTGAGGATTTTTGAGAATGGCTTCTCGTTTTTTACGTACCCTTTTGTGTGCAACAACAGCATGGATTGTCATGCAGCCCGTTGCACATGCGGCAGATGAACTCGGCCAACAGGTTGGGACAGAACTGGAAGCCGCGCAGTCTGCTCTGGCAGCACATAATTATGCCAAGGCGATGGATGCAGTAAATGCTGCAGATGCCGTAAAAGGCAAAACAGATTACGAAGATTACACCATTGCGCAGATGCGTGCCGCTGTGGCCACACAGGCAGGCAATCTTTCGGCGGCAACAGCGGCTTACGATAAGCTGATTGCCTCCCCCCGCACGCCGCAGGCCATGAAAAATCAGATGTTAAAGTCTGAAGCGACCATGGCTTATACTGCCAAGGATTACCCTAAGGCAGTTGCCAATATTCAGCGTTACCTGAAAACCTCTGGTTCTGATCCCCAGATGGAAACATTGCTGGCGCAATCTTACTATCTTCAGAAGGATTACCCCAATACCATCAAGGTGGTGAAGCAACAGGCGAGTGCCGCCATAAAGGCCGGCAAAACACCAACAGAATCTGAACTGCAAATGCTTGCAGCCAGTGCGACGGCACTAAAGGATTCTACTGCTACAACCCACGCATACGTTCTGCTGGCAACGTATTACCCTAAAAAGGAATACTGGGCGCTGTTGCTGCATGAACTGGTGGTAAATACCAAAATTCCGGCATCCTTACAGTTGGATGTTTATCGTATCCGTTTGGCCGTTGGGGATGTTTCCCAAGCGCGTGATTTTATGGATATGACGGAAATTGCTGTCCAGCAAAATACGCCGCAACTGGCGCTGGATCTGATGAATCAAGGTTACCAATCTGGTATTTTAGGGCAGGGGGCGGAGGCTCCCCGTCAAGCCCGTTTGAAAGCTATGGTTGAAAAAGCTGTAGCTTCCAAAAAGGCTTCCATTGCAGCAGATGAGCAGGCGGCTGCTTCTGCCAGAAATGGGGATGATTTGCTGACAGTCGGGTACAATTACGTTACTTTTGGGCAGGCTGATAAAGGCTTGCAACTTATGCAGCAGGCCATCAGCAAAGGTGTAAGTGACGTGAATATTGCGCGCCTGCACTTAGGGCTTGCAGAGCTTTATGCTGGCCATAAGGATCAGGCTCTGGCTGCTTTACGTAGTGTTGAAGGAGATAATGGTGCGCATGATATCGCGCAGCTTTGGATCTTGCACGTGATGCAGCCCGTGAGCGCTAAATAGCTTAAACTGCGAAGTTATATAAAAAAGGGCCATCCTGATATTGAGGGTGGCCCTTTTTTTATTAAGGAACGCAGGAAGCATGAGACTGATTTTATCAGATAAGATCTTTGTTGGCGTCTTCTTCTTCCCCATCGTTAACAGAATCACGATGAACCCATGTTGAAAGGAGCAACCCAAACCCCAGCATAACATTCAGCATGGCGGAGCCACCGTAAGAGACCAATGGTAGAGGCACCCCCCCTACAGGGATAGCGCCCATCACCATGGAAAGATTAACCAAGCAGTAGAAAAAGAAGTTCATGCTGATACCAAGGGCAATAAGGCGCCCAAAGCGGTTACGGCAGCGGATAGCCATGATCATGCCGCCCAGAATGATTATGAGCAGCAACCCGATAACAGCAGCAGCGCCAACAAAGCCCCATTCTTCTGCAATCATTGTAAAAATGAAGTCTGTTTGCTTTTCAGGCAGAAAGTTTAATTGCCCTTGTGATCCATGCAGATAGCCCTGCCCCCACATACCGCCAGAACCCAAGGCAATTTTAGACTGTATGATATTGTAGCCTGCTCCTAGTGGATCATTTTCCGGATGCAAAAAGGTGGTTATGCGCGCGCGTTGGTAATCATGCAGATGGTTGTATGCAAATTTGATAAGCGAAGGTACGGGAAGCAAAAGCAGCACAATTTGCCAAAGCCGCATGCCTGCTGCAAAAAACAGAGATGCGCCAATGCCGCCAATAATGACGGCAGTGCCAAGGTTAGGTTCTTTTAATACAAGGCCAACAGGCACAAGTACGATAAGCGCAGGAGGAATCAACCACAAAGGGTTGCCCATACGGGCATAGCTTATGCGAGAAAACCATGCAGAAAGTGCCAGAACCAGCGCAATTTTGGCGAATTCTGAGGGTTGAACCTGCAACCCGCCTATAATCAACCAGCGTTCTGCGCCCTTGCCCACATGGCCCATGCGTAACACGGCGACAAGCAGGATAAGCGAAAGCACATACATGGGTGCTGCCGCGTGGATAAGCATGCGTGGGGGAAGCATGGCGATGGTAATCATCATTACCAAACCCACAGCAAAGCGTGCAGCTTGTGGGGCCGCAAAAGGGTAAGGCGTGCCACCACCGGCAGAATAGAGTGTAACGTACCCAACACCAGCCAATGTGCAGATCAGTAGAATGTACAACCAACTGATACGCCATAACTTGGACATCAGGCGGAAGCTTGGTTCTGCCCGGAGCAGCCGTTTATGAAACTTCATGGATCACTTACCAGGCTGCTTGCATCAGCTACACTTTCTGGCGGCGGCGTGGTGTGTGTTACCGGATCACGCAACAAAGTATCGCGCATGATAATACGGGCCAGAGGGGCTGCGGCATCTGCACCTGCGTTTCCGTGTTCGATCACAACAGAAACAGCATAACGTGGGGAATCATAAGGGGCGAAGCAGATAAACAACGCGTGCGGCCGATACTCCCATGGCAGATTGGCAGAGTTAAAATGCCCGCTTTCACGCAATGCGCGTGAAACACGCCGTACCTGTGCAGAACCCGTTTTGCCAGCCATAGTGATGCCGGGGAGATCCAGCCGCGCTTTGGGGGCCGTTCCATGCGGTTCGTTAATAACAGCAAACATGCCAGAGCGCAGGGCTGCTAGATATCTGTCTGGCATATCAAGGGTGGGCCAATGGTCTGGCTGTACTTGCTTGCCAATTTCTCCGTTTATGGCGCGCACAAGATGGGGCTGCACGGCCCGGCCAGAGGCAATGCGGGCTGTATAGGTCGCCAGTTGTAAAGGCGTAACCTGTACAAACCCCTGCCCAATGCCGCTTACAATTGTATCTCCACCATTCCAATGGTGGTGGTGAGCCTGCCGCCATGCGGGAGTGGGAATGAGGCCGGTGCGGGTATGGGGCAACTCGATATCCAACTGCGTGCCAAGGCCGAATTTATGGGCTGTGGCTGCAATACGTTCCATGCCTATACGACGTGCGACTTCGTAAAAATAAACGTCGCAGGAATATTTAAGCGCCAGATGCAGATCAACAGACCCATGCCCCCACCGAGACCAGCAGTGAAAGCGTGTACCACCGACATCTAGGTGACCGGGGCAGAAAAAACGATCTGTGGGGGAAACAAGGCCAGATTCTAAAGCCGCCATGGCAACAGCGGGTTTAAAGGTGGAACCGGGAGGGTATACCCCAGCCACAGCTTTATTGATAAGGGGTGTGCGCTGGTTGTTTGTCCATTCAATCCACTGCGCATGGCTTACGCCACTATCAAACAATGAGGGATCAAACGAGGGTGTACTGACCATGGCAAGCACCTCGCCATTCTGGCAGTCCATCACCACGGCAGAGGCTGTTTGATCTCCGATGGCGTTCAGTACTTTTTGCTGAAGCGCGCGATCTATGGTTAGGCTGATTTCTTCACCCGGCACGCCTTCTTCGCGGTTTAGCTCAGACATCACACGCCCAACGGCGTTGACCTCCATTTCCACAGATCCGGCCGTGCCACGAAGATTGTCATCCTGACTTTGTTCAATACCCGCACGGCCTACGCGCATCCCTGGCAGGGCCAACAAAGCAGAACGGGCCACATCTTTTTCATTGGGCGGGGCTACGTAGCCGATAATATGGGCGAGTAGTTCGCCTTCCGGGTAAACGCGGCGTGTGCCCACATCAATCAACACGCCGGGGAGAGAGGGGGCGTTGAGTTCAATACGTGCCATTTCATCCCACGAGAGGAAATCTCGCAGCATGACCGGCACAAAGCGCCGTTGATGCCGCATTTCACGCGCGATTCGTGTGCGGTCACGTTCATCTAGCGGAATAATGCTGGAAAAGCGTTCAATCGTGCCTGTTACATCCGTGGTTTCTTCAGGCATCAAAAGGGCGCGCCAGTTTTCCTTGTTATTGGCAAGGGCCACGCCGTAGCGGTCTACAATACGCCCGCGTGGTGGTGCCAAAAGGCGCTTGCTGATACGGTTTTTGGCGGCCATGCGGGCATAATGGTCACCATCTTCTATCTGGATTTTATACAGGCGGCGGCCAAGCTCCCCCAACGCCACCGTTTGGACAGCCATAAACAGCAGCGCTCGGCGTGTAAAAACGCCACGGGCAGGGTCTTTCTGTTCACGAACAGGTAGAAAACGCCGGTTTTCTTTCTTGCGCCGCTTCAGCCACATAAGAAGCTTTCATGCCTGTTCATGCGGATTCCTTTTCATCCAGAATATGCAGGAACCATGAGAAAGTGGCGGAAAGCAACGGATAAACCCCTATGCACAGTAGTGCTTCAAAAAAGGCAGGAGCCGGATCAAGGCCATGCAGCCGGAACAAACATGCCAATGCCCACTGTAGGAAAGAGGCGGCTCCACCTATCAGACCGTAAAGGCACCATACTACTAAAAAATTCATACGCATGAGCCCAAATCGGGCATAGGTGCTGATTCCGTAAACCAGAAGCAGAATAAATGAGCTTACGCCCAAAGGTGTAAAGCCAACCAGATCCATAAACAGGCCCAGCAAGAAAGGCGCCAGCGCAGGCATACCGGTAGGCCGCCAAACAGACCAGAAAAATACAGAGCCGATAACAATGGCAGAAAGCAGTTCGGCAGAACCGGGAATGGCTAGGGGTGCCGAAAAAAAGATAATAACCAGAACAATAAAAGCAGATGGCAACAGATGGCGCGCTGTGCGGTCAAGCTTCTGGCCGAGCGTTAGGCGCGGTTCAAGATCTGGGTCCCATGATGGGGGTGAGGGATCGGACATCAGGTTACCCTTCCTGTCCTTGTCCCAGAAGTGTTTTGAAAGGCAGTGCTAATGGCCGATGCGGGCGGGTAAGTGGTACATGACCCGGAGCATCAGGCGGCTCAATTTCAGATTGTCCAAAATCGAACACACGCAGCATGGTCAGTTTATCCAATTGCACAAAGGGCTGTACAACTGGTTGCCCCGGGTGCAGGTAATGTACCGTGCCAATAGGCAACCCCATGGGGAAGGCGCCAGCTTGATCACTGGTTACAACACGCTCCCCTTCAATGGGGCGTGAATCCTGCGGATAATACATCAGCCTTGGCATGGGGGAGTTGTCGCCTGCCATTATGGCCGTGGCATGGCTGGATTCCAGCTCAATGGGCAGGCGGCTGGCAATATCGGTTATTAACAAGATGCGGGCCGCATGTGGGCCAACTTCGGTAACGCGTCCTGCCAGACCATTTGTTGCTAAAGCAACATTGCCAACATGCACGCCACTGGTGGTGCCAGCCACAAGCAAAACAGCGCGGGCATACATGCCACCACTATCTGCCACTACTCGGCCCGTTACAAAGGCTGGGGTAGGTTCTGGCACCCAGTGCAGTTCTGTCTTTAAGCTATCATTTTCCCGCGCAAGAGAGACTGCAACATCATACCACCGGCGCAGTTTGGCATTTTCGGTTTGGAGTTTGGCGTTTTCTTCCGCCAGATGGCGGGCATCTTTTATGCCTTGCACAAGGTGGCTAACATCTGTTTGCGTATGGGCAATAAGCCCCCACAAAGGGGCTAAAGCATCTGCCACATACATACGCGCAGTATCAGCCAGCTTTCTATCGGCTTGGCCTGCAATAATAATCCCGACAGACAACAGCAGCAGCACTGGCAAAACCAGTTTGCCAAGAGCTTGTCTTACCTGGATGGAAACCGGGATCATAAAAGCCGGGAACCCCTATCAGAGGGAAGGAAAGCGAAAGGCATGCCCATTTGCATTCTGGCGCCGGGTTACAGCCAGATAGCTGGTGCCTTGGGTTAATACATGGTTGTCAGCACGTTGCGCAGACGTTTCATTTCTTCCAACGCGCGGCCTGTACCCAAAGCCACGCAGGAAAGTGCATCTTCAGCTACTGTAACAGGCAGGCCTGTTGCAAGGCGCAGTACGTCACTCAGCCGGTAAAGCAATGCGCCACCACCGGTCAGAACAATGCCTTTATCAACAATATCGGCAGCAAGTTCCGGGGGCGTGTTTTCCAGCGCGGTTGTTACGGCATCCACAATCTGGCTTACAGGCTCCATAAGGCTTTCTGCAATTTGCGCTTGTGAAACCTGAACTTCACGCGGGACACCGTTAATCAGATCACGTCCTTTAACATCCTGCCACGGGCCATTTTCATAAGGCTCATCTGGCATCATGGCGGAGCCCAGGCTGATCTTGATACGCTCTGCTGAGCTTTCACCAATCAACAAGCTGTGGGTGCGACGAATATAAGAGATAATGGCTTCATCCATTTTATCTCCGCCCACGCGTACGGAACGTGCATACACAATGCCGCCGAGGGAGATAACGGCCACTTCTGTTGTGCCGCCGCCAATATCTACAATCATGCTGCCAGAAGGTTCTGTAACCGGCAGGCCCGCACCTATGGCAGCTGCCATGGGTTCTTCAATCAGGAACACACGCCGGGCGCCAGCGCTTTCCGCACTTTCCTGAATGGCACGGCGTTCTACCGCAGTGGAGCCAGAAGGCACACACACAATAATCTGGGGACTGGCGAAAGCGCGACGATTATGAACCTTGCGGATGAAATGTTTGATCATTTCTTCCGCCACTTCAAAATCAGCAATCACGCCATCACGCATGGGACGAATGGCCGTAATATTGCCCGGGGTACGACCAACCATCTGCTTGGCTTCTTCCCCTACGGCAAGAAGCTGCTTTTTTCCTCGTATATCTGCAATAGCCACAACAGAGGGTTCGTTCAGTACGATACCCCGTCCTTTTACGTAAACAAGGGTGTTGGCAGTACCCAGGTCAATAGCCATGTCGGCAGACATGAGACCGAGCAGACGAGAAAACATCCAGGACTCCTGGTTGAAGCGGGCACCATACAACAGAGGGCGAGAAAGCCGGACACGCTAACCCGCCCCTGCTGCTTTGGAAATATGTGAGCAGGAATTACCGGTGCGTAACGAGGCAGACAAGACCTTCCGTCAAGAAACTGACATATAATGTCAAGGTAAGGTTTGTCTGCCCGGTTTTGCAGGAGGGCCTGAAAAGTTTTTTCAGGCTGTCAGGGCTTCTGGTTCTGTCCGAGCCCGTTTAACCAGCAGCTTGTTTAGTGCATGCACGTAAGCACGCACGGCAGAAACAACCGTATCTGCATCTGCGCCTTGGCCATCTACCATCTTACCGGCTTCTTCCAGACGCACGGTTGTGCGGGCCTGCGCATCAGTGCCTTCGGTTACGGCACCAACAGAGAACAGGGCCAGACGCGCTTCATGCGGGAAGGTCTTGCGTAGCGCGTTAAAGGCGGCATCCACTGGGCCGTTGCCTGTGGCTTTGGCTTCAATGGCTTTGCCATCCACGCTCAGTTCCAGGTCAACTTCGGAAGGCTGGCCAGAAATGGATTTCAGGCTTAGCGCACCAAAGCGGATGCGGTCATGATCACGGGCTTCATCGTCCACCAGTGCGATGATGTCATCGTCGTACACAACCTTTTTGCGGTCTGCCAGATCCTTAAAGCGGGTGAAGGCTTCGTTCAGGCGTGTGTCATCCATGCCATCATAACCCAGCACCTTCAGCTTATCGCGGAATGCGGCCCGGCCGGAGTGCTTGCCCATTACGAGGGAGGAGCGTGTCCAACCCACGCTTTCGGGGGTCATGATTTCATAGGTGGCGGCATTTTTCAGCACGCCATCCTGGTGGATGCCGCTTTCATGCGCAAAGGCGTTACGGCCCACAATGGCTTTGTTAGGCTGCACGTCAAAGCTGGTGATGGTGGCCAGCATCCGAGAAACCTTCAGCAGCCCTTCAGTGTGAATGCCGGTGGTGAAGGGGTATTGGTCATGCCGTGTGCGCAGCGCCATAACAATTTCTTCCAGCGCGGCATTCCCGGCACGTTCGCCAATGCCGTTGATGGTGCATTCCACCTGCCGTGCACCACCACGGATAGAGGCCAGTGTATTGGCAACAGCCAGCCCCAGATCATTATGGTTATGGGCAGAGAAGATCACCTGATCTGCTCCCGGTACGCGCTGGCGCAGCATGGAAAAAATCTTTTCCATGTCTTCTGGCGTGGCGTACCCAACCGTATCGGGAATGTTGATGGTGGTAGCGCCAGCCTTAATAGCGGCTTCTACACAGCGGCACAGAAAATCTGGTTCTGTGCGGGAGCCATCTTCAGCAGACCATTCCACATCATCTGTCAGATTACGGGCGGCTGCGTTGCCGGAGGTAATCAGTTCCAGAACAGTTTCTGGTTCCATCCGCAGCTTGTATTTCATGTGCAGCGGAGAAGTGGAAATAAAGTTGTGGATACGCTTACGTTCTGCCGGGGCCAGAGCCTCACCCGCAGCGGCAATATCCTTGGCGCCGCCGCTGCGTGCCAGTGCGCAGATAACGGAACCCTTGGTGTGTTTGGCAATCTCGTTAACGGATTCGAAATCACCTTTGGAGGCAACAGGAAAGCCCGCTTCAATCACGTCTACACCCAGATTGGCCAGTGCTTCCGCCATACGGAGCTTTTCTGCCAGGTTCATAGAAAAACCGGGAGATTGCTCGCCATCACGCAGGGTGGTGTCAAACACAATCACGCGGTCTGGCGTCATGCGGCCAAAGGACGGATGATTGAAGCTGGTGGTATCAGCAGACATGGAATTCTTCCTGAAAAAGTCTGGTCTGGAACAAGAATAGAGGGGCTGTGCCATATTCTGCCCGTTTATGCACGGGCGCTCTTTTCGTTCTCCCCTGGGCGTGGCAGCGCTTGGCCACCTGGCTCGCTCAGGGGCAGATTAGTCGAAGGAGAAGATCCAGACGGAGGGCCACGCCGCCCGCACCCGTCAATTTACGGGTATGCAGGGAATCGGACGTGAACCACTCGGAATTCATGCGCAGCACCATACCGTCCTGTTTTTCAAACGCAACAGTAAACGTTGTTAAATGCCCCTTTAGGCCACAGCTTTTGTGCCACGCAGGCAATGCAGCACATACAGCATAACACCCAGCAACACGGCAGCGAATGTTTGATGCACCGCACCTGCCCACACAGGCACGACCAGCAACAGAGTGGTAACGCCTAGCGCGTACTGGATAACAACGGCCCACCCTAAAAGGATGAAGGCGTTATGCGCTTTAGCCCCCAGATCTGTCGCTTTCAGGCCAACAAATAGCACAGCGCCAATGCTGAGGGCTGTAAGGGTGGCCAGAAGGCGGTGGTCAAACTGCACAGCCGCTTTGTTGATGAACCAGTTCATCCAGAAAGGTGAAAGTTGGGCGTAATCTGTCGGGATCAAATGCCCATCCATCAGCGGGAAGGTGTTGAACAGGAACCCCGCATGTGTGCCAGCCGTAAACCCACCGGCAATAATCGTGGTGCACAGTAGCACAATAGTAAAGCAGGCCAACCGCTTGGCCAGGCGTGCGGCGGAGGATGAGGTATGACTTTCTGGTACAGGCCAACGGATAGAAAATGCCGTCCACAAAATGGCGCCATAAAGCAACAGGGCTGCACTCAGGTGCAGCACAAGCCGTATAGGTTCTACTGCCGTGCTGTTGGGGCGGAAGCCAGAAGCCACCATAAACCACCCAATGGCACCCTGTAGCGCACCCAGAATGAAAAAGATGAACAAACGCAGGGCCAACCGGCGCGTGATCATGCCTCTCACAACAAACCAGATCAGAGGCAGCAGAAGAACCAGCCCCATCAGGCGGCCCCAGAAGCGGTGAATCCATTCTGCCCAGAAAATTCTCTGGAACCCTTCCAGCCCAAATCCTTCGTGCTGAAGGTGATATTGCGGAATGGTTTTATAAAGTGCGAACAACCTTTCCCACTCACCATGGGAAAGAGGCGGAATAAAACCGCTTACGGGCTGCCAATCCATAATGGAAAGGCCCGAACCTGTCAGGCGCGTTACGCCACCAATGGCGATCATGCCCAGCAGCATGAAGCAAAGCAGAAACAGCCAACCTGAAATGAGTTTGCGGTGGGCGGGTGTCATGTCTGTCTGGGGGGATGATGAGGTGGGCATGGCAGCCTTTGGCGCTGTGGGTTAAATTTCTGTATCGGGTTTACAGCCAGCTTGCGGGCTGCTGCAAGAAGATGGTACCGCTAGGCTGGATGGAACAGCATATTCGTCCACCCTCCCGGTCTTCTGTATCGCTTCTGCGTCCACTGCTTATGCTGCTTGTATTGGTGGTGGGGGCGGTTGGGTTGCGGCATGTGCCAGCTCTCCACAGTATGTTGCATGGCACAGATGTGCTGCGCCAAGGCGTGTGGGGCCGCATGGTGTTTTTATCTGGCGCTGTTTTGTGGTGCGGGTTTGGGCTGCCACGTCAGGTGGCCGGATTTGCCGCCGGATTGGCTTATGGTTTGTGGGAAGGTCTTGCACTTATCACCATAGCCTCCACATTGGGGTGCTTGGCAGGGTTTTTCTGGGCCAGATGGGGCGGGCGCGCATGGGCGCGGCAGAAATTGGGGCAACGTTTTGCCCAAATGGACGCATTTCTGACACGTCAGCCGTTTTCAAGTATTCTTACCTTGCGGCTGCTGCCCGTGGGGTCTGCGTTACTGCTGAACCTTTTGGGGGGCATTTCAGGTATGGATGTGCTGCCGTTTTTTACAGCAACCCTTTTGGGGAGCATACCGCAGAACCTTGTTGCCGTTTTGTTGGGCGCGGGGGTTCAGGTAGGTACTTTTTGGCAGTATGCAGCAGGTGGCGCGTTGTTTGTGCTTTCTGGCGCTATTGGCGTGTGGCTATGGCGGCATGCACGTATAGCCCGGCAGGTTTCCTGATCCATATATGGTCTGGCTGCTGCTGAGATGTCAGGAATTAAAGGCTGATCTTACGCCCGTTGTAAAATAAAAGGCGCTGGCCTGTTGCCTGTCTTTTTGCCAGACATTTTTCTTTTTCCTTCTGTTTTTGTTTGTTTTTGGAGTGCTGCTTATGGCTTCTCCCTCTGCTGTGCGGGATGCCGGAACGTCTTTTATTGGTGGGCGCATCCCCATGTGGATGCCGGTGCTTTTAGGGTTCCTGACAGCCGTTGGACCTATTTCGACAGATATCTATCTGCCAGCTTTTCCGGCCATGGAGCAGACCTTCCATACAAGTGCGGGCAATGTGCAGTTCACATTGTCTATCTGGTTTGTTGGGTTAGCTATTGGGCAAATTACTGTAGGCCCCTTGTCCGATAGGTTTGGACGGCGCAAGCCTATGCTTATAGGCAATGCCCTGTATGCCGTGGCTTCTGCCGTATGTGCGTTTGCACCAGATATCACCACATTTTCCATTGCGCGGTTTGTGGCCTCCGTTGGGGCATCTGCCAGTCTGGTTATTCCAACAGCTTGTGTGCGCGATATGGTGCCAGACCGTAATGCCGGAGCACGCATGATGTCTCAGCTGGTTATGGTGATGGGTGTTGTGCCCATTCTGGCCCCTATGCTGGGCGGGTTGGTTGTTGAGTTTGTTTCCTGGCGGATTATTTTTTGGGCTTCTGCGGCCTATGGCGCGATATGTGTGGCGTTGATTCTGTTTATTCTACCAGAAACACTGCCATATGACCGGCGCGTGGCTCTTTCTCCTTTCACGCTGGTATCACGTTACGTCACCCTGATTCGGGATCGGGCCTTTGCCAGCCATGCGCTGATAACGGCTTTTTCTACCTTCATGTCCTTTAGCTACCTTACCGCAGCGCCTTTTGTGTTTGTGCAGTTGTTTCATTTCTCACCGCTGCATTTTTCCATGCTGTTTGGGTTCTTTGCGGTGTTCATGATCGGGGCTTCGCAGGTGAACGGGCTTTTGGTCGGGCGCATCGATTCTGGCAAACTGCTTCAGGGGGCTATCTGTCTTTCCGTTGTCGGGGGAATTTTGCTGGTAGCAGTAAGTTTGTGGAGCGCTTGGTACGCACCTCCGGCATGGCAGCCATATGAAGTGTGGTTGGTTATTGCGGCTATGCTGCTGGCACTTGCACCTACTGGCATTATTTTTCCTAATGCCATGATGGGGGCTTTGGCGGATCATCCGTCTCTTGCCGGGGCGGCATCTGCTTTGGCTGGCACCCTACAATATGTGTTTGGGGCTGTGGCTGGTGTTGTGGTTGGACAATTTCCGGCTGTTTCTGCAATTCCTATGGCAGGATGCATGTGTTGTGGTGCTATTCTGATGTTCTTGGCGGGTCTATCGCGCCCTCATCGACAGAATGTGAACTAAAAATTGCACAAAAAGCGGTTATGCCCGCTCTGCTCTTGACGGTGACAGGACTGCGGCCCAGTCCAGATGAAAAGATGGCGTTAAGGAAGGGAGCGTGCATAACATGCCACGGCATCCAGCAAGACGGGCCCACATTCTGGCGCTTATTGGCGCCGGGCTGCTGATTGTAACTTTTGGCACAATGGGGATTGAGCTGGGTAATGAAATGGCCCGGCATGGTAATCTGGATCGTCAGAGCACCGCAGCAGGCAATTACTTGCGCGGGTTGCACCATGCCACCAGTGATGCCCGCATATGCCATTACGCCTGGATGGCCGAGCATAGGCCGCAGGATGGCAGTTGTTACATTCAGGCTATTCAACAACTTTCTGATGCGCGGCGTGGGTTTGAATCCTTTCGCGTCGTTCAACTGCGAGAGGGTGGGGGCCGTGTAGAACCGCTGCAAAGCGTGTGGCAGCAGCTTGAAACCATAAGCGCCTGGCCCCATTCCCCAGAGGGGACTCCCGCCGGAGGGGCGCAGCTTCTGGCGGATCTGGATCAGAATCTTTCTATTCTAAGCCGTGCCAGTACGCTGGATCAGGCAGACCGTGTCGCCAACATGCTGCGCAACACAAGTTGGCAGCGGCGCTTGGCGTTGCTGGGTATTCTTACGGGTGTTTTCAGCCTTGTTTCTGCAGGCTGGGTGTTGGATCGTTCTTCCTTGGCGGCAGCGCGGGCAGAGGCTTCATCGCGTGATCTGGCATTGCGTTTGCGGGCAACGTTGGACAGCTTGAGCCTTGGCGTGGCTGTGTTTGGTGCTGATGGCCATTTGTGGCACTGGAACGAACAACTGGCTATGGCCTTGGGCTTGGAAAAGAGCTTTTTCAAACCCGGCCTATCTTACAATGATTTAAGTGCAGTGCTGGTGGTAGATGGTGTGCCGCTGCTTGAACCATTGGAACATGTTGAAACCAGCTTGGCCAAAGGGCAGCCCGCACCACCTGTCGTCGTGGAGTGCAAAGGCATTAACGGCGCAGATCTGGAATTGTGCCGCACCTTGTTTTTTGCCCCGGATGGTGCAGCAGAGCGGCGTGGGTTTGTGCTGACAGCCGCAGATATCACCATGCGTTTGCGCAGTGAACGTGCATTGGGTGAGGCGCAAAAGCTGCGAGCACTGGGGCAGTTTACCGCAGGTATTGCTCACGATTTCAAAAATCTTCTCACCGTCATTTTGGGAAATCTGGAGCTTGCGGCAGAGCACGATCTGCCAGATCAGGTAGAGCAACGGCAGGAATATCTGTCTGCCGCCACACATGCCGGGCATAGGTCTGAAGCCCTTACAAGCCAGCTTCTTTCCTTTATGCGCAGGCAACAAACTGGCGTGCCAGACTGTTTTGATCTGGCCGATCTGTTTTCTTTGCTGGATGGATTGTTGGCGCGTGTTATCGGCCCCAGAATTGTGGTGGAATGTGCTGATGTCTCAGGTGTATGGCCTGTGCGTGCAGATCCAGCGCAGCTTGAAAGTGCTGTGCTCAATCTGGCTATCAATGCGCGAGATGCCATGCCATCCGGTGGCCGACTGCGTATTGCCGCCCGTAATGTCACATTCTCTGTCAACGCAGATCTGATGAGCTTGCCCGTTGAGGAAGGCCGCAACATGCGCGTGGTTTCAGACCCGACTCCGCTGCCTGCCGGGGATTGGGTGCGGTTGGATGTGATTGACAGCGGCAGTGGTATGACGCGAGAGGTGTTGGACCACCTGTTTGAACCGTTTTTTACCACCAAACGGGAGGGCGCAGGCACAGGGCTTGGTATGGCCATGGTTCTGGCTTTTTCCCAACAGGTGAAGGGGCGGGTTGTGGTGGCAACAGGGAGTGGCAGCGGAACAGAGGTTTCCTTGTGGTTGCCCAAGGCTGCGGCTCTTTCTGCCGCACAGGTTTTGCAGCCAGCGGTGTTGCCTAAAATCAGCAAATCAGCGCCATCACAGGCTTTGCAAGTGCTGGTGGTGGAAGATGATGCCGCTATCCGCGATATTGTTGTGACCATTCTGAGCATGGCTGGCCATCGTGTGTTAGAAGCTGGAGATGGTGAGCAGGCTTTTGATGTGGCAGCGGCTGCGGAAGGGCCTCTTGATCTGTTGGTAACGGATATTCAACTGCCCGGCCCACTGGATGGGCTAACCCTCTCACGCGTGCTGGTGGAACGGTATCCTGAACTGGCTGTCGTTTATATGTCGGGGGATCTTACAGCGGATTCCAAACTCCCCGAAGGTGGCGTGGCCAGTGCGCGGCTTTTGGCCAAACCTTTCCGCAGAGATGGCCTGATGGAAGTGGTAACAGCAGCACTGAGTGCGCGCACTGGAGCATAAGCAGACCATAAGGGAAAAGCCGCCATACCTTGCAGAACCGGCGTATGCAGGATAGAGCGGGCGCCGGATTGCCCGAACGTGTTCTTCTTTTTTGGCAGGATACAAGGCAGAAGTAACAGAGGGCCAGCCAAGGCTGGCACGCAGGAAGGATTATTAAGGCCATGACGGCACATGAGGAAATCGACCTCAAGCGCTTTATCCGGCACGTTCCCGATTTTCCTAAACCGGGCATTCTATTTTACGATATTTCCACCCTTATGCGGAATCCGGATGCCTGGCAGTTGGCCATGGGGCGTTTGGCACGGCAGGTGGCGCCGCTTAAGCCAGATCTGCTGGCTGCCGTTGAATCCCGCGGGTTTTTAACAGCCGCACCGTTGGCGGATCGCTTGGGTTGTGGGCTGCTGATGCTGCGTAAATGTGGCAAGCTGCCGGGTGACACCATTTCTCACACCTATGATCTGGAATACGGCAGCGATACGCTGGAAATTCAGGCAGATGCCGTCCAGCCCGGTCAGCGCGTGGTGGTTATGGATGATCTGCTGGCAACCGGCGGTACTTTGGCTGCTTCTGTAGCGCTGCTGCGTAAGGCGGGAGCGAACGTGGTAGGCGCTTCTGTTATGGTGGAATTAACAAGTTTGGGTGGCCGTAATAAAGTAGATGCCCCTGTTTCCACTTTATTGACGTACAAAGAATAAGCTCTTTCAACATTCATATGTTCTGTTTGCGCATCTGGGTGCTGAACAGAACATATGAGGTGTGAATACGCTTTTCTGCCATGTTGGGGTAAGAGAAGATGTATGGCACGTTGTTTCCCCATTAGCACCTCAGGTTTGGCCGCGTGAAAAGCATGACGCTTTCCTTGGGGCAGCTTTGGCGGTCGGTCTCTATTATTGTCCGGCAGGCGCTTGTTGGTGGCGGCCCACCACGCAAGCTTGACCATTTACGTTGGTTGTTTGCGCCCAATCTACTTTCTTTTGGGTATGCGCTTCGCACCACCATTTCATCCTTAATTGCTCTTGGCATTGCCTTGTGGTGGGAACTGGGGAGCCCGCAATGGGCGGCCCTTACTGTGTGGATGGTGGCGCAAGGCACGCGCGGCAAATCCATTGCCAAGGCGCGTTGGCATATGTTTGGCATGGTGGTAGGCACAATATGTGCCATCGTGCTGGTGGCCAGCATGCCGCAATCTCCGCTGCTGTATATCTTTTTTGTGGCGGTAGGAATTGGCACTTTCTGCTTTATAGGCACGTTGCTGCCCGGCCCAGCCGCCATGACCAATTATCGTATTCACGGTATGCGGGCATCGGGTTTTACGTACGTTATTATTGCGTTGGATGGCATAGTTGCGCCCGATCATATTTTTCAGATCGCAATGGCGCGTGCCACATACATTACGCTTGGTATTGTGGTGGAAACCACAATTTCATCCCTTTTCCAGTATCAGTTAGGGTTGCGGGCCAGAACACGATTGGCAACCAACTTTGTGCAAGCCCTTAAAGGTGCCGTGCCCGCCATTTTGCGCTTGTTGCAGGGTGATAGACGGGCTGTGGCAAATTCCCCCGGTGTGTTTTCCACTCTTATTGCGCTGAGCGATCAGGTTGAGTTTGCCGAAATTGAAATGGGCAAACATCAGCATGAAGGTGATCATGCCAGAGCCGCCTTGGCAGCTATTACGGTACTATTGTCACGCGGGTTGGATTTGGGTGCGCTGCTAGAGGTACCGCACAGTCAGGGTGTGGAATATCAGGATACAGCCCAGCAAGTGAGCACTTTTTTGCAAGCTTTGCCAGACAGGCTGGATAACGATCAGCCTATTGAGCCAGTTTTGCGGGATCTCACATCTTTACGGGCAACATGTCGGCAACTTGCCGCTGGGTGTCTGGAAAAGGAAATGGAAGCGGCCACGCATCCCCCGCTTGATGAGCAGCAGGATGAAGTGCTGACTCGGCAAGGGCAATTGCTGCATAAGCTGGATACCATGCTGGAAGAGCTGTATCTGGCCATTGAGCAGTTTGAAATGAGCCGCAACCCGCAGCCGCATGACCATTTCCGCTACCCCATGAAGTCTTACAGAGACTGGCGGATGGCGTTTACCAATAGCTTGCGGGCTTCTGTCACCATCTTTCTGGCTGGTGTTCTATGGATTACCACCGCTTGGCCTGATGGGCTGACATTTATTATGTTTGTAGGCATTGTGTGTGCGCTGTTTTCCACTTTGGAGCAGCCAGCCCTTGCCACGCAGGCATTCTTGCACGGCACTGTGTGCGTGATTGGCATGAGCGCACTGCTTGATCTGTGGGTGATGGCACAGCCTACAATTTACGAAATGATGGCCATGTGTCTGGCTGTGCCCATGCTGATTGGTGGATTGGCTTTTGCATGGCCACCGCTGGTGCTTGCGGCAGTCGCTTATAATCTGTTTCTGCCTATTCTGGTGGGGCCGATCAATCAGGGGCGGATGGATGAAATCATGTATTTCAACACTGCCATGCCTCTGTTGTTGGCTATGATGTTCTGCATGTGGATGTACCGCGTGTTTCTGCCATATGATCCAGATGGTTTGCGGTGGGATATGCGTGTGAATATTCTGCGCGGTCTGCGTCGTTTGGCAGGCCAGCGCAGACCGCCCGCTGTAACGGAAATTATTGGGCGAAGTGTAGATGGGTTTGTACGCCTTTCCACCATGGCGACAGATGATGGCAATACCTATGTGCTGGAGCGGTATTTAAGCGGCGTGTTGTCTAGTATGACCATTGCGCTCAATGTGTTGCGGTTACGTACCGTTTTAGCGAAGAATATTCTGCCACCAGAGGCACAGAAAGCCGTAGAAGTGATGATGGAACGCATGCAGCGTTTTACTGGCCGATATGGTGGGCAATACGGTCGAACTGCGCGGGCAACACATATAGCTGTAGAGTATTTGTTGAACTGTGAAGAAACCGAAGCAAACCTTTCTGTGCGTGAAGAGATGCTGCGGGCATTAGCCAGTTTGCGGGTGATAGAAACAGAACTTGCAGAGAACCGAGCGTTCTTTGATGCGTCTTCTCCGTATCTGGATAAAGCATTTACCTAAACCAGATGGGTCATAAACAGGCTCTGATATTAAGGTGGAGCATTGTAGGAGAGTGTTGCATTGGCGCAGTCAGACATCACAAAAGAACAAAACAAACAGGCGCGCAACCTGTTGCGCAGTATGTTTGATGCTGCGGTTAGCGCGGCTGATCCTTTCAAGGTATTGGCAGAATATCTGCCCCAAAAACCCAAAGGCCGCTGCATTGTTGTGGGGGCAGGCAAGGCGTCTGCCGCTATGGCTGCTGCGCTGGAGGCGGCATGGTCAGATGTGCCTTTGCAAGGCGTTGTGGTCACGCGGGATGGGCATGCTGTTCCAACGCGCCACATTACAATTCTGGAAGCATCCCATCCTGTGCCAGATGCGCGGAGTGAACAGGCAGCACATGATATCTTGCAGGCCGTAAAAGGGTTGGGGCCAGATGATCTTGTTCTTGCTTTGATATCCGGTGGAGGGTCTGCGCTTCTGGCTTTGCCGGTAGCAGGCATCACGCTGGTAGAAAAACAGAACATTGGCCGCCAGCTTTTGCATTCTGGCGCAACAATTTCTGAAATGAACACAGTGCGTAAGCACTTATCTGCCATTAAAGGCGGCAAGCTGGCTGTGGCAGCGGCTCCTGCGCAAGTGGTTACGCTTGTTATTAGTGATGTGCCGGGAGATGACCCGGCAATTATTGCCAGCGGCCCCACTGTGCCAGATGCAACAACACCTCAAGATGCTTTGCGTATTCTCAATAAATACAATTTAGACGTGCCCGATACTGTTCGTCATGTTTTGGAGAACACCACCACGGCAGTTTCGTCCCAGCACTCTGCCAATGCAGATAATCGGGTTGAAATGATAGCAACTCCTTTTATGGCGTTACAGGCCGCAGCCGAAGTGGCGCGTGCAGCAGGAGTGACCCCTTTAATTTTAGGGGATGCGCTGGAAGGCGAAAGCTGTGTCATGGGTGTGGTGATGAGTGGCATTGCCCGTTCTGTTCAGGCACACGCTGTGCCTGTTCGTGCTCCGGCTGTTTTGCTAAGTGGCGGGGAAACAACGGTAAGTATTCGCGCAGGCACAAAGCCGGGAAAAGGCGGACGCAATACAGAGTTTTTGCTCTCTTGCGCGCTGGCTTTAAATGGTCAGGCAGGCATATGGGGCTTGGCGGGGGATACAGATGGTATTGATGGCACGGAAGATGCTGCTGGTGCTATATTTGCCCCGGATACATTAGCCCGTGGTCTGCAAAATGATGTAGCTGCCGAGGATTTTTTGAAACAGCATGACAGCTACAGTTTTTTTGAAAAACTCGATGACCTTATTAAAACAGGCCCAACGTTAACAAATGTGAATGACGTGCGCCTGCTTTTGGTGCTTTAGTTCTGTTTAATCATCAAGTGCACGCGCTACTTCGCGCCGAAGGGCAGGAATGATTTTTTCCTGAAACATGGGGGTTTTGCGCTCCCATGCTCCGGTGCGCCATGATGGGTGGGGCAAAGGAAAATATTGCGGCAGAAAATCCTGAAAATGCTCTGTGCGTTCGTATACTTTGCCTTTTCCCAAAACGTAATTCTGGGCATAAGACCCAACCAGAAGTGTTAGCCGAAGGTTGGGCAGCAAAGCTAGAATACGTTCTCGCCATAGGTTGGCGCATTCCGGTGGTGGTGGACGATCACCACCTTTAGGCAGTACGCCGGGGTAACAAAGCGCCATAGGTAAAATGGCTACACGGTTGGAATCATAAAAAGCATCTCGGCTCATTCCGAGCCATCCCCGTAGCCGATCTCCCGAGGCATCATTAAAGGAAATACCGGTTTCATGCACACGTGTGCCCGGGGCTTGCCCGGCAATAAGTAAACGTGCGTGAGGGGAAACATGCAAAACAGGCCGAGGGCCTAGCGGTAACTTACGCGCACAGGCTGTGCATTGCCGGATTTCTTGCACCAAACAGTCCAGTTGTGTTTCAACATCACTGCTTTCCGCAGAACTTGGCGCGTGCCATTCCAATTTTGTTTGAGTGTGGATCATTCTGTTGAAATATGTGGGGATGATCCGTTCGCTTACAATGCAAACAATATAAAAAAGCGCCGTAGTGTTGCCACTACGGCGCTTTGTAACCAGCCCATAAAAGTAGGGCCGGTTATTTAAGCAGAAGCTTTACTGTGCTTCATCCACACCAGCATGTGTCTGCGGTGCGAAGGTCCAGCCAGCGCCGTAAGGCTGCGGCATGAAGAGGCCCCATGTAGCGGATTCTTCAGTTGCATTAGCCCAACCCGGTGTTGGCAGCGGCGTATGATCCAGACGGAGTTTCTGGATATCTGCTGCTGTCGTGTTAGCCGGTGCGCGGTTACCCCATGCAGAACGGATGAAGTTTACAACATCTGCAATCTGCTGGTCAGACAGGATGTTTTTGTAATCCGGCATGGCCACAGCAGAAGGTGCCCAGTTGGTGGGGGGCAGAACGCCACCATCAACAACAATATGAGCAACAGATGTCGGGTTGTCGGAAACAACAACCGGGTTACCAGCCAGTGGCGGGAACATACGGGCTACACCACCACCATCATTACGATGGCAGATAGCGCACTGTTCCACATATGTTTTGGCGCCAGCATTGCCGGAGAAGTTGTTGGAATCCAGCATCTGAGCCGTAGAGGCATCGTAGCTGTAATCACCACGTGCAGGCGGAACCGGCGGCAGGGATTTAATGTATTTCACCATGGCGTGCAGATCTGCATCGGTGAAGTACTGGGTGCTCCAGCCAACCACGTCTGCCATGCCACCAAAGGCTGCTGAGTGATCAGTACGACCGGATTTCAGGAACAGGAACAGATCTTCATCAGACCAGCGACCAAGGCCCAGAACCGGATCGTTGCGCAGGCTTGGGGCAATCCAGTTGTCGATTACGCCACCGCCGCCAAGGAAGTCTGGCCCACCAGATGCATCCAGCGCTTTTTCCTGCATACCAAAGCCGCGCGGTGTATGACATGCACCACAGTGGCCAGGGCCGGTTACAAGGTATTCACCACGTGCTGTTTCAGCATCTGTGCCGGGTGCCGGAGTGAAATCCTTCGGAGCCGGTGCAAATACAGAGCGCCAGATGGACAGCGGCCAACGCATGGACATTGGCCAAGAAATATCAGTTGCGTGATTTTTCTGCGCAATCGGCTGCACACCATGCATGAAATATGCATACAGAGCCTTCATGTCATCCTGCGTCATGCGGGCGAAGGATGGGTACGGCATTGCTGGATACAGCGTAGCGCCATCCTTACGCACGCCATGGCGCACGGCTTCATCAAACTCTTTAAATGTGTAGGTGCCAATCCCGTAAGTAGGGTCTGGCGTGATGTTGGTGGAGTAAATTGTGCCGATGGGGGTCTTGATGGAAAGACCACCAGCATATTTCTGACCATTTAGGGATGTGTGGCAAGCCACACAATCCCCCAGACGAGCAACGTACTCGCCCTTCTTGATCAGATCTTCATCAGCGTTCTGTGCATGCGCTAGGGACGTTCCCGCAAGAAGCCCGACAGCGACTGCCCCCAGGGCAGCTTTTAGCCTGTTAATCATCATTTTTACCACTTATCGCCTGTGTGCTGAATGACGTCGTAACTCTGCCGAGGCATTAGGGGTTAATGCCAAGTGTCGGGTTTTTGGGAATGTTCTTGTCATTCTTCCGAGCATCCACTTCACGCTGATACGTGTCGTTTGCTCGTTTGATCAGATACTGACGGATAGCTTCAATTTCATCCGGCGTCATGCTGGTGTCAAAGCGATCCATCCCGTAAGCCGTCAGCGCACCGCGACCAACTACGTTGTAGAAAGCATCCTGGTGGCGGATAGCACCGGCCCAACGCAGATCAGGCAGCATACCTGCGCCTTCACCGTTATCACCATGACAGGTCTGGCAGTAGGTCTGATACTGGAAGTAACCATTATCAACGACCTTCTGGTCATACTGTGCAGGTGGTTTTACGGGCAGGAAGCCACGGTTGTTCAGAGCCGGTAGTTTGGCTTTGCCATCCAGAGAGAACGCAGCAATGTAGGAGTGGTTAACTGTCCAGCCAGAAGTACGGCCTACGCCACCCATGGAAATCGGGTAGATGCCGCCCCAGCCCACTTCAACAGCAACATACTGCTTGCCGTTGACGCTATAGGTCATAGGCGGAGCGATAATGCCGCTCTGTGCGTCAAACTTGTAAAGATCGCTACCGTTTGTGGCGTCATAGGCGTGGAATTCACCATTGGCCAAGCCCTGGAACAGAAGATCACCGCCGGTGGCCAGAACGCCGCCGTTCCACGGACCTTTGTGGTCAATCTTCCAGACCGTTTCCATCTTGACTGGATCCCATGCCAGCAGCCAGCCGTGCAGATCCTTAATATAAGCGGTACGTGCTTCTGGGGTGTCAGGCAGACCATTCTTGGTCATGTCCAGACCAACGTTCCAGGAATCCGCATGCGGCTTAAAGCCACCAACCTGGTTTTTATAACCAAACGGAATCTGATGAGCTGGGATATAGACCAGATGCGTTTTGGGGCTGTAAGCCATGCCCATAAAGTTATGTGCACCCAGTGGGCCAGGAATACCGTACCAGAACTTGCCGTTCAGGGTGTACAGACCATCTGGGTTGTAGATCGGGCGACCTGTCAGCGGGTCCAGACCGTTGGCCCAATTCTGGTAAACGTAGTTTTTGCCAGACAGGAATTCACCAGTCTTGGCATCCAGAACGTAGAAGAAGCCATTTTTAGGAGCATGCACGATCACGTGGCGCATTTCGCCATTCACTGGCATGTCCAGTGTCATGATCTGCTGAACAGAGGTGTAATCCCACTGATCCATTGGGGTTGCCTGGAAGTGCCAGACATATTCACCCGTTTCAGGCTTCAGGGCGACAATGCTGCCCAGGAACAGGTTGGAACCAATGCCTTCAGAACGGTATTTATAGTTCCAGGGGGAGCCGTTACCAACAGCCAGGTAGATCAGGTCACTGACCGGATCATAAACCAGAGAATCCCATACGGTGCCGCCGCCGCCCTGACGTACCCAAGCGCCTTTGGGGCCCCAGGTTTTGTAGGCTTTGCTCATCAGAATATTGTCTGATGCAGCGTGATCAGGTTCGTTCTTGTTGTTCGGAACGGTGTAGAAGCGCCATTTCAGCTTGCCGGTTTCGGCATCAAAAGCGGAAACAAAGCCACGGGCACCAAATTCAGCACCACCGTTACCAATCAGCACCAGGCCTTTTGCTACGCGTACCGCGCCATCCACTGTGTAGGAGCGCTGCTTGCCCAAGGAGGCATCGGCTGGGATGGTGTTAACTTCCCAAACCTTTTTACCGGTTTTTGCATCGGCAGCGACCAGACGGCCGTCAAACGTGCCCCAGAAAACCTTGCCGTTCCAATAGCCTGCACCACGGTTAACCGTATCACAGCAGCCTTTATCAGCAATGTTGCCGGGCACTTTGGGGTCATACTGCCAAAGCAGCTTACCTGTGGCAGCGTCCAGCGCTTCCATTTTAGACCAGTTGGTTGTGGCATACATAATGCCATCTACCACCAGCGGGGTTGCTTCCTGCCCGCGGTTGGTATCCAGCGTGTAGTACCAAGCCAGCTTAAGATCACCCACGTTGGAGCGGTTGATCTGATCTAGGGGGCTATAGCGCTGTTCGCTGTAAGTGCGACCATAAGAAAGCCAGTTTTCGGGGTGATCATCTGCATGGATGATAGCTTCCCCCGTATTACCCTGACCGTCAGCGCGGGCAGGGACTGCCGCGTAAGGCAAAGCAGCGGCACAGATTGTTCCGGCCGCGAGAATTCCTAGCAGTGAACGTCTCTTGGCGGAGGCGGGGCGGGTCATGCGTTCATGTCCTCGACTATTATATACGGTGAGGAAAAAGATAGCCGGCAGGCCGGTTTCTCACACAACAGCCAAGGGGAACGCTGTCTGTCAATCACGGGGAAGGAATAGCAGCTTCCATTCTGCGGGATAATTTCCCGTGCTTACAGGCCTGTAGAGCCGGAAATTATGCTCACAATCAGGTTATGAAAGGCGCTTACAAATCTTGTTATAACAAGTGTGTGGGTTCTATGCAACCTGATGTAAACGCATAATCGGCCAGAAGTTCCATATCTGTCGTTTCACGATTTTTCCAAGAACTGAACAGGGTGAATTCATAAACCTCGTCCTCTGGTGCACGTAGACTGTGGTGGATGCGCAACCAGTTATGGACGTCTTCTGGTGGAACAGTTGAGATTGTGCCTAGTGGCACGCTGAGTGGGTGGCAGATACGCTTTACCTTCAGGCCTGCTTGCTGAGTCTGACGCCTGATTTTCACGGAAAGGTGATCGCATACGGCAGATAGAATCTTGGCCGTAAGAATGATTCGCTCGCCTTGCTGCACAACGTCCAACCCGGAGTGGACAAGTGTTGCTGGAGTTGATGTCTGGATAGAGAGCAGCCCCGCATCCAGATTCTCCATGATGTCTGGATCAGAGGTTTCTCCCATGATCACCAGTGGAAGAAACAGGAAGGGTTCGGGTTCCCATTCCCGATTGGGGAAGAAGGTCTGAATTTGCTGAAAGAATTCCAGCATGGGGGCGGGAAGGCGAATTCCGGCAATCAAAAACATAGCTGGTACTTTATTCCTTGGCTTGTGATGGCCGATTTGTGGGGGAGCGCGTTATATGAAGAGATAAAAACCAGGCAGGAATAAAGCGCCCTGTTTTTGACCTGATTCTTTGTAACCCTTGACGACAGGGCAGGGCAGCCACAAGTATTAAGCAAAGCCGGCCTGTCCGGACAAGGAGAGTTAAACACCATGTCGTTTAGTCACGACTACCGATCCCCCGCTACGCCCACAGACTGGAATGCTCAGGCAGCCAATCTGGATGCTGGGCTGCGGGCCTATATGCTACGCGTTTATAACTGGATGGCATCTGGCCTGCTGCTTACCGGTATAGTGGCATATGTTATTGCCAACACAAGTTTGAGCCATCTGTTTTTTCAGGTGGTACAGGTACCGGGTGGCTTGGTGCCGCGCCCAACATTGTTGGGTGATGTGGCTATGCTTTCGCCATTGGCATTTGTGCTTGTTATGTCCTTTGGTTTGAACAAGCTTTCCCTACAGGGGGCGCAAGCGCTGTTTTGGGCGTTTTGTGCCACCATGGGCGCTAGCATGGCCAATATATTCGTTATTTATACAGATACATCTATTGTCCGGGTGTTTCTGGTAACGGCCTGCATGTTCGCTGCAACGTCTTTGTGGGGATACGTTACCAAAGCCAATCTATTGCGCTTTAGTTCTTTCCTGATGATGGGGCTGTTTGGGCTGTTGATTGCTGGCTTGGTGAACCTGTTCCTGAAGAGCCCGGCTTTGTACTATGTGTACAGCATTGTGGGTGTTTTCATCTTTACAGCGTTCAGTGCATTTGATGCGCAGCGTATTCGGATTACTTATCCGCAGCTTGCTGCGTATGAAGGCCCGGAAATGACAGCTAAGCGCAGCGTATATGATGCGTTGAGCCTGTACCTGAACTTCATCAACCTTTTTCAGTTTCTTCTACAGTTTATGGGCGTAAGAAACTCCAACGATTAATTTATACAGGAGTCGGCATGGGGCGTAAGCTCCACCGGTATGCTCGAAAAGAAAACCCAGCCTCTCAGAGGGCTGGGTTTTTTTGTATGGGAAGGTATGCCCTGAATGAATGGCGGCATGTTTGCCCGGAATGCGTACCAAAATAGGCCGTTATCTTGATTCAAGATTTTGTAACGAAAATGTGAGATAAAATATTTTCGCATAACGGCATGAAATCGAAAGCGAAATTGTATTTTCCAGAAAAATAAAGAAATATTTTGAAATATTTCGTGAAGTTGTTTGCCTCTGTTTTTATCGCACCAGAGTACCCATGCCGCACCGCCATATCAGCTAACCTGATTATGACGAAAGGCTGATGGAACTTTTCCGACATTTGAGAATCTGCGCTTTAGGAATAAAGTGCGCGCAAGGTGTTTTCGCGCTCCGTTCATTCTGTCACCAGCACGATATGCCGTGTTCCTTGTGTTTATGAAGGAAACAACGGTCTGATATGTGTTTGTGGTAGATGGGGAATGTTGAAACGCGGTTTTTCTTGCTGTTGTCAGGCTTCTATGGCAGCAGAACAAAGAGTCTTAGTGAGGCTAATTTGATGTCAGAACCAAGAGGCGTGCGATGAAAAACAAGTTACTGGCGAGAGTGGCGCGATTGGGCGGCCTATCGTCAGCATTGCTGCTTGCCGGGTGTGAACTTGATGTTCTCGACCCGAAAGGCCCGGTTGGTGAAGGGGTTAAAACCCTAATTGCCACCTCCACAGTCGCAATGCTGATTGTTGTGATTCCGACCATCCTGCTGACGCTTCTGTTTGCCTGGCAGTATCGCCAGTCTAACACGAGCGCCGAGTATCTGCCGAAGTGGTGCCACTCCAACAAAATTGAAGTGATTATTTGGGGCGTGCCTTCCCTGATTATCCTCTTCCTGGCAGTGATTACCTATCAGACCTGTCATTCTCTGGATCCGTATAAGCCACTTGAAGCAGAAGCAAATACCAAGCCTCTGCACGTTGAAGTGGTGGCTCTGGACTGGAAATGGCTGTTCATCTACCCAGAACAGGGTATTGCAACGGTCAATCAGCTGGCCATTCCGGTCAATACCCCGATTGACTTCAACATCACCTCTGATTCCGTGATGAACTCCTTCTTCATCCCGCGTCTTGGTTCCATGATCTACGCAATGGCAGGCATGCAGACCCAGCTTCATCTGCTGGCGAGCGAACCAGGCGACTATCTGGGTGAGTCTGCCAACTACAGTGGCCGTGGCTTTTCTGACATGAAATTCCACACGCTTGCTGTAAGCGGTGATGAATTCAATGCCTGGGTTGAAAAGGTGAAGTCTTCTTCCGAGCAGCTGGATAGCCAGACCTATCCGAAACTTGCTGCCCCAAGCGAAGCGAACCCCGTCGAGTATTTCGCGCATGTTGAACCCGGCATGTTCAACACGATCGTTGCCAAGTACAACAATGGCATGGTCATGGACAAAAGCACTGGCAAGATGATCCAGGTGCAGCAGTCTGCGATGTCCGACATGAATATGAAGGAATAGGATCTATGCTAGGGAGACTATCGCTCTCGGCCATCCCGTTGGATGTGCCGATCCTGGTAGGGACGTTCATCGGCGTTGTCATTGTCGGTGTCGCGGTACTGGGACTTATTACGTATTACGGTAAGTGGGGCTACCTCTGGAAAGAGTGGTTCACTTCTGTCGATCACAAGCGTCTAGCCGTGATGTACATCATCCTGGCACTGGTCGCTCTTTTCCGTGGTTTTGCTGACGCTATCATGATGCGTACTCAGCTCGCGCTGGCGTATGCAGGTAACCCAGGCTATCTACCACCACATCACTATGATCAGATCTTCTCCGCTCACGGAACGATCATGATCTTCTTCCTGGCCATGGCGTTCATGACCGGTCTGTTCAACTTCATCGTGCCTCTGCAAATTGGTGCGCGTGACGTTGCTTTCCCGTTCCTGAACAACCTGAGCTTCTGGATGACGGCTGTTGCGTTTATCCTGGTGAACGTTTCTCTGTTCATTGGTGAATTCTCGCAGTGCGGCTGGCTGGCATATCCGCCTTTGTCCGAAAATCAGTTCAGCCCTGGCGTTGGTGTTGATTACTACATCTGGGCCGTTCAGATTTCCGGTGTTGGCACGCTGCTGACCGGTGTGAACTTCTTTGTAACCATCGTGAAGATGCGCGCTCCGGGCATGACCTGGATGAAAATGCCTGTTTTCACATGGACAGCTTTTTGCGCTTCCATCCTGATCATGGTGGCCTTCCCTGTTCTGACGGTTGCTGTTGCTCTGCTGGGTCTGGATCGTTACTTCGGGATGCACTTCTTCACCAATGATGGTGGGGGCAACCAGATGCTGTACCTGAACCTGATCTGGGCTTGGGGCCATCCGGAAGTTTACATTCTTGTTATTCCTGCCTTCGGTGTGTTTTCGGAAGTTGTTCCTGCATTTTCCGGCAAGCCGCTGTTTGGTTACAGCACCATGGTTTATGCAACCTGCTCCATCATGGTTCTGTCCTTCCTGGTATGGGTTCATCACTTCTTCACAATGGGCGCTGGTCCGGACGTGAATGCCTTCTTTGGTATCGCGACCATGATCATCTCCATTCCTACTGGTGTTAAGCTGTTTAACTGGCTGTTCACCATGTATAAGGGCCGCATCCAGTTCCATGCCTGCATGTACTGGGCTGTTGGCTTCATGATCACCTTCACCATCGGTGGTATGACTGGCGTTATGCTGGCTATCCCGGGTGCTGACTTTGTTCTGCATAACTCCCTGTTCCTGATTGCTCACTTCCATAATACCATTATTGGTGGTGTGTATTTCGGTTACATCTGTGGCATGAACTTCTGGTTCCCGAAGGTGATGGGCTTCAAGCTGGATGAAACCTGGGGCAAGCGCGCTTTCTGGTTCTGGTTTGTTGGCTTCTATTGTGCATTCGTACCGCTCTACATTGTGGGTTTCGAAGGCATGACCCGTCGTTTGAACCACTACGACAATCCGGCATGGCATCCGTGGCTGCTGGTTGCTGAAGTTGGTGCAGTGCTGGTTATGCTTGGTATCGCTTGCCAGCTTACACAGCTGTATGTTTCCATCCGTGACCGTAACCTGCCGCAGAACCGCGACGTGACAGGTGACCCATGGAATGGCCGTACGCTGGAATGGTCCACGTCTTCCCCGCCGCCGGTATACAACTTTGCTATCGTTCCTCATGTGCACGAACTCGATGCGTTCATGCATGATAAGGAAAATGGTATTGATACCCGTCAGGCTGGTGCTCAGTACGAAGCAATCCACATGCCCAAGAACACCTCTTTGGGGCTGGCTTGTGGTATCTTCTCCCTGATCTTCGGTTTTGCTGCGGTTTGGTACATCTGGTGGCTGGCTGCTATTGGTCTTGTTGGTGTTATCGGTTCGGTAATTGCCCGCAGCGCTGATAAGGATATCGACTACTATATCCCTGCCGATGAGGTTGCCCGGATTGAAAACGAGCACACCCGTAAACTGATGGCACAGGCAGCTGAATAATATGGCACAGAACACAACTGTTCAGACCGCAGGCCACGACGAACATCACCACGAATCTCCGGTGGTGTTCGGGTTCTGGGTCTATCTGATGACGGACTGCATCATCTTCGGCACGCTTTTTGCCGTGTTTGCAGTTCTGCGTAACCAGTTTAACGGTGGCCCAACCGGCCACGAACTGTTCGAATTTGGTGGGCTTGGGCTGGAAACAGCCCTCCTGCTGGTTTCGTCCATCACTTATGGGTTCGGCATGATTGCCGCCCATAAAAGCCAGGTTTCCAAGGTTATCCTTTGGCTTGGCGTTACCTTCCTGCTGGGCCTTGGCTTTGTGGGGCTGGAACTGCGTGAATTTGCGCACATGATCGCAGAAGGCGCCGGTCCGGATCGCAGTGCATTCCTGTCTGCGTTCTTTACGCTGGTGTCTACTCACGGTCTGCATGTCACGTGTGGTCTGATCTGGATTGTTACCCTGATCGTTCAGCTGATGGGTACGACTGAAATTCCGGAACGTATGATGAATAAGCTCACCTGCTTGAGCCTGTTCTGGCACTTTCTGGATATCGTCTGGATCTGCGTTTTCACCTATGTCTATCTGGCGAGCATGATCTGATGAGCAATCCGCATACATCCTCCTCAGGCGAGAGCCACGGTAGCGTATCTTCTTACATTATCGGGTTTGTTCTTGCCGTCGTTCTAACGGTGCTGTCGTTTGGTGTGGTGATGAGCCATAGCCTCTCGCCAGCAGGCACTCTGGCTGCTGTTTCAGCTCTCGCTCTGGTTCAGGTTCTGGTGCATCTGCACTACTTCCTGCACATGGGCGGAGATTCCGAACAGCGCTGGAACAACATGTGCTTTGTTTTCACCGTTGCTTTTGTGGCCATCCTGATTGTTGGTTCGGTGTTCATCATGAACAACACCGCACTGCACATGATGTCCCGCTAATATGGTGATGTTTCTACCGCCGCGTTAAGTGGCGGTAGAGAGCAAGCTGAAAAAAGCCCCTGTAGCTATTATGGCTACAGGGGCTTTTTTATTGGGTATTTTCTTGGCAGGGCATGCGGGGCATCTCGCGCCAGCACATTATGCAGTCTCTGGGGAAAGCAGAGGCAACCCAAGGTGAGGTGTAGGGGCTGGGTACAAAAAAATGGTGCCAGCCTCAGGCTAACACCATTTCTCCAAACCTTAGTAAATAAAGGTTCTCAGTCTTTCTGCGGATCGGGGGAAAGCAGCTCTGTTTTGTTAGGCTTGTCTTTCCATTCTTCCGCATCAGCCGGGGGCGTGCCTTTGCGCGTAATGTTTGGCCACTGGGTAGCATATTTTGCGTTGATTTCTGCCCACGCTGCTGCACGGTCGTCGCTATCAGGGAAAATGGCTTCGGCGGGGCATTCAGGCTCACACACGCCGCAGTCAATGCATTCATCTGGGTTGATGACCAGAAAGTTTTCACCAGCGTAGAAGCAGTCAACGGGGCAGACTTCCACACAGTCCATGAATTTGCAGCGGATGCAGTTTTCAGTGACCACGTAGGTCATTGCCATCTCCGAAAATATCTGGCGGTGGAGGAGGGGCTCTCACCGCGTGGGGTCAGATGGCAGTACCTTTATATAGAAGCCTGCCACCAAGGATGGCGCAGATATGAGGTGCTTTTGCCCTAATGGCAACCCGCCTGTGTAAGGAGGGCAGCTTTCTTTTTACAACAAGGCTAAGGTTGATAGTGTTGCCGAAGCGTTGCCAGCACAGCAAAGGGGCTGTTGTGATTATATTTTTCTGGCTGAACTCTACCTGTACGCTTTTTTGAGTGTTTCCGATTTTTTACAGTTTTCTGGGGGATAATCAGAAAAGGAGCAGGTGGGCCAGCATGTGTATCCGGTAAAATCTGGGGTTTTTGTACATGCAGCCCAAGGCTACGCAAAATGCCCGGAAGAATAGCCTTTTTCACACCTAGCCGAGAGGCAAAGAAATTCGGAATCTGCCGTGATCCGTGTGAAATCAGAGCTATAGATTCAGCATATAGTGCAGCAGCAATATCGAGTCGGATCAAGGTGCCCCCAGAAATAATCCATCCAAGCTGCATCAGGAGAGATTTCTGCGGCGGTGTGAGCAAAGCGGGTAAAGGGGCCGAAACAGCACCTGTGCGGGGTAGTTCTGGTAAAACAATGCCAGAATGTAAGCTTAACAAAAGGGCCCGCAAAGCCATGGAGCTAGGGCGCATTATTTTACTACAAAAAACAGTGTTTTTTTGTTGGGCAATATGAAGGCGCTTTAGCATGTGTCTGGCACGTACTGGCAAAGCGGAAAGGTGCGACACCTCGGCCACACCTCCGTTTTCGACCAGCATATGCACCATACCGCGGAGCAATGGCTGATCAGCCACTACTTTTTCTGCATGAAATAAGGGTGCCAACTCTTTGCGGATATGTGCATCAACAAAGGCAGCCAGTCGTTGCCGGATTTTTTCTTTCTGTCCAGGTTCCAGAAATTCTGCCTCACGCACTTCAATAACTGGGTGCAGCACATCTGCTCCGGCTTGCAAGCGCGCAATGGCATCTTTCTGCCAGCTGAGTACGCCATTTTGCAGGCTCAGCGTTATTTCCGTGTCTGGTGCCTGCAAAAACTGGGAAACACGATAGGGTATCTGGTTACGTGCCGCCCGACGTGCCGCTTTGAGAATAAGTTTCTGGTCAGACTGTGCGGCTTCAGGGTCTGGGGTAAAGCTAAAGCCCCGCATATGGCCTACTGCATGCCCTTCTACACTTACTTCACCCGTGTGAGTAATGGCAGAAAGCAAAGGGGTGGTGTCTGCTTCTTCCAAGCGCCGTGCCAAACTAGCGGCACGTTTATCTACAAAGCGTGTGGTCAGGCGTTCATGTAATGCGTCGGAAAGAGCATCTTCCAGCCTTAGGGTATGGTTTCGCCAGTGCGCAGCGTTTTCGACCCAATCTGGTCTGGCCGAAACGTAGGACCACGTGCGAATACCCATAAGACGCTGCATCAGGACATCAATATCCCCCTCCAGCTGTTCCAGATTGGCAAGGCGAGATTTCATCCATGCGGAAGGCAGGTGTCCTTTTTGGGCAAGCAGGATGAAAATCTGCTCACACAGCCGGATATGGCTGTCTTCCCCCAGTTTGCGAAAATCCGGAATCTGGCACACCTCCCACAACAACTGGGTGCGGGCAGGCGTATGGGCTAATTTTTGCACTGTAGCATTCTGCATCAGTGCAGACAGCGCCAGTAAATCGGATGCCGGGGCGGCAGATTTCAGGCATCGGTCAGGAGGTTTTTGGCATAAGCTGGCGTAAAGCGTGCTGGGAGAGGTAAAATTGAGCTTGCTGTTACGCCACCACAAAAACGGCAGCGGCTCGAAATGGTGGGTTTCAATGGCCTCTACCATTCCTTCCGGAAAAGGTGGACATTCTCCGGTTGTGCCAAAAGTGCCATCCTGTGTGCCTCGGCCTGCGCGGCCCGCAATTTGGGCCGCTTCTGCTGGGGTTAGCAGTCGGTTTCTGTATCCATCAAACTTGCAGATATTGGCAAAGGCAATGTGCCGGATATCCATGTTTAGCCCCATGCCGATAGCATCGGTTGCAACCAGATAATCCACTTCCCGGTTCTGGTAGAGGGCAACCTGCGCATTGCGGGTGCGGGGTGAAAGCTGGCCCATTACCACAGCACATCCCCCGCGTTTACGGCGGATAAGTTCTGCAATGGCGTAAACTTCAGCTATGGAAAAAGCCACAATGGCCGTGCGCGCTGGCAGGCGGGACAGGCGCATGTGCCCCGTATATGTCAGGTTGGAAAGGCGGGGGCGTGTGTCTATTTCTATGTCACGAATCAAGGTTTTGAGCAGAGGTGCGATGGTTTCTGCACCCAAAAAAAGGGTCTCAGATCGCCCGCGCGCATTTAAAAGCCGATCTGTAAAAACATGGCCGCGTTCGGGGTCAGCACATAGCTGAATTTCATCTACGGCTACAAACTCTACCTTACGGTCAGATGGCATGGCCTCTACCGTGCAGGAAAACCAGCGTGCCTGAGGTGGGATAATTTTTTCTTCACCGGTAATCAGCCCAACGGAGCGCACGCCTTTAAGTTTAACCATGCGTTCGTAATTTTCACGCGCCAGCAAACGGAGCGGAAAACCGATCATGCCAGAGGAATGGGCTAGCATGCGTTCTAGCGCCAGATGTGTTTTTCCGGTGTTGGTGGGGCCCAAAATGGCCCGCACGGGCGCATCGTCCGGCATAGATGCGTGATGAGCGGCAGCAGCCATACGGCGGGAAGAAACCATCATACAAACATCGTCTGCTGCTGCGTGTGGAAAAGCAAGCCATCAGATGCCATTATCCTTGCAGAAGGAAATATGCTGACGGGTAATTCGCCTGAAAGCGAAGGGAGAAATGTCATGCCTGTTCGTGAAGCCGATTGTCTGGTTGTGTCTCGCCGAGGAAGTAAGGTGCGCACTGTTCATGCTGTTCGCCCATCGGAGCAGGCAGTTTTAGAGACATGGGTAGGGGAACAGGCAGCGGCTTTTGCAGAAAGTTGTGGCTTTAAAGCTCTTCCCGGCCAACTGGTTATGGTGCCGGATACAAACGGGGTGCCAACAGCGCTATTTGGCGTGCCAGAAAAGGGTGTGGTTGACCCATTTATTTTTGGGGCTTTGGCGCAAGAATTGCCGGACGGAGACTGGCGGGTGGAAGCGCCGGATGACATTGCGCGGCATGATGTGATTTTAGGCTTCTGCCTTGGAGCATATCAGTATGGTTTGAAATCTGCATCCGCCAAAAAACCAACAACACGATTGGTGGTCACGGCGCAGGAACGTGCAAGCGTGGCATCGGAAATGGCACGTTCCATCTGGCTTGCGCGTGATCTGATTAATACACCAGCCAATCTGTTGGGCCCGTCTGATCTGGCACGAGCAGCCAAAACAGTGCTTAAGGAATTTGGTGCTGATGTGGATGTTATAAAAGGAGCTGCGCTGGATAAAGCCTACCCTTTGCTGGCGCATGTGGGCAATGGGTCAGATCGCGGCCCACGTGTGGTGGTAGCGCAATGGCATGGCAGCACGGCAGATAAAAAAGCACCGCTGATTTCTTTGGTCGGTAAAGGTGTGTGTTTTGATAGCGGCGGGTACGATCTTAAACCCTCCAGCGGTATGCTGCGCATGAAAAAGGATATGGGTGGGGCCGCAACAGTTCTGGCGCTTGCCCGCCTGATTATGACGCAGGATTTGCCTGTAAGGCTGGAATTGCGGCTTGGCTGTGTGGAAAACAGCGTTTCCGGGCATGCCATGCGCCCGTTGGATGTGGTGCGTAGCCGTTCTGGCCTTACAGTAGAGATTGGCAATACAGATGCAGAAGGCCGTCTGGTTTTGTGTGATTTGCTGCATGAAGCAGGAGAGCAGAACCCCGATCTGCTGTTGGATGTTGCAACCTTAACAGGGGCTGCCCGTGTGGCTCTGGGGCCAGACCTGCCCGCCTTGTTCTGTAATGATGAGGCCATTTCTAAGGTATTTTTGGAAGCAGGGCAGCAGGAAGCAGACCCCATGTGGCGCTTGCCTTTGTGGCAAGGGTACCGGGAATGGTTGGGAAGTTCTGTTGCAGATATCAGTAATATTTCATCAAGACCTACGGCGGGCGCGATTACTGCCGGATTATTTCTTGAACGATTTGTAAATCCAGATCAGCGTTGGGTGCATATCGACAGTTATGCATGGAATGACAGTTCCCGCCCCGGACGGCCAAAAGGTGGCGATTCTCCTGGGGTTCGGGCCGTTTTTAAAGCTATTACGCAGCTTTTTTGTGAAGAGCAGGATACCGCTGCCATAAAGCTGTCATAAAAGAAGGGAGAATGTGTTCTTATTAATACTTTAAAAGAGTCGTTTCGCCTCCTATATGAAATCTCAAGGGGATTCGTTCCGTAACAGGAAGCGGGAATATGTCGCTTTATCTTGAGAGACCAAGATAAGGCGTGCAGCAAAAGGAAAGTGAAGCTTATGCCTCAGGCAGCAGAAAAAACAGAGGATCTGGCCAAAACCCTGCGGGATACGATTGTATCCTTGGTGCGTGGAGATGCTCCAGATCTGTCCGCTCGCCAACTGGCAGTGTTTTTGACATGTTATCTGGATGAAACCGGCCATACCGTACGTGGTCTAGCTGCCAGCCTGAATGTTTCCAAACCGGCTATTACCCGCGCTTTGGATCGGTTGAGTGAACTGGATCTGGCCCGCCGTAAGGTAGATCCGTTGGATCGTCGTTCCGTACTGGTGCAGCGTACGCCTAAAGGTGCTGCTTACCTAAAGGAAATTCGCACCATTATGGGCGAAACTGTAGAAAATGCAGCACGCAAGGCTCAACGTTCCGCAGAGCGTGAGCCAGCAGCTCGGCGTGTGCGCCGTGTGATGGCTGCCTAAGTTTTTGCTGGTTCAACCAGTTTGAAACTTTTGTAGGAAGTAAGCGTTTTTTCTTCACGGTTTTCTGAAAAGCCTGCTGTTTTGTATTCTAAAGCAGCAGGCTGATTTTTCGGCCAGACCAACAAGAAGAAAGGAACGTTCCATGCGGTTTTCTTCATTTTTTGCCGCAGCTGTGCTTGCGGCATCGGCCAGTTTTATTCCTGTCGCCCATGCTGAAGATGCCATGGGGTCACCCACTGCTACGGTTACTATTACAGCGCGGTCAGCCGATCTGGGAGTAGGCTATACATGGGGTGGCGGCAGACTGCGTTACGGCGGTAAAACGTACAAGTTTTCTATTACCGGCGGCACAATTGCGGCTGTTGGTTATTCTAAAATTGAAGGAAAAGGCACCGTTTATAATCTGCATCGTTTGTCAGATTTTAATGGTACTTATGGCGCTGCTCATGGTGAAGCAACGCTGGGGCAAGGCTTGGGTGGCGCTGTTCTGGAAAACAAGAATGGCGTGCGTATCAAGATTGAAACCATTTCTCAGGGCGCACGGCTTGCAGGTTCTGCACAGGGGCTGACCTTGACGCTGGAAAAATAAAAGATTGCAGTTACCACGCGCCAACAGGGTGTTGGCGCGTGCGTAAAATTGCAAAGCCTGTCCATATAAGTTGCGGCACGCATACAAGTATAAAAGCCGTTATGCTTCCTGCTGTTACAGGCATAGGGGCCACAAAACAGGCTACCATTATCCCCCAAAGTGTGAAGGCCCATTCCATGCAAGAAATGGCGGCGGCATATATGCCGCTTCGGTGGAGCACCTGATACAAATGCCCACGATGCGCCTGTACCAAGGAATGTCCGGCCAGTTTGCGGCGAATCAGCGTGAAAATAACATCATAAATCAACGGAAACAGCAGCGCAGGTCCCACAATCCACCCAGAGGGAAGTGCAGAATGTGCTGCGGCATACAGGGCGGCAGCACCAGCCAGTAGTCCACATCCTTGGCTTCCTACGTCTCCCAGAAAAATGCGGGCATTGGGGAAATTAAAAGGCAGAAAACCTGCCAAACAAAAAGCCATAAGCAATGCTGGCCAACGTAAAGTTGGTACGCCCAGATAAGTAGCTGCGCCGGCTATACATAGTGCTGCAAGACATAAACAGCCAGAAATCAGCCCGTTTAATCCATCCATGAAATTAACGGCGTTCGTTATAAATATCAGCCATAATACGGAAAGAATGGCCCCAAAAAGCGGTGTGGGCCAAGGCAGAGTAATGCCTCCGACCACAATGATGCAGGCAGCGGCGCATTGCGCTGCAAACTTAATGGTGGGGGGCCACTGATAAATGTCATCAAGCCATGAAACGGCACATAGCAAAAGGGTAGCCGTAGCCAGCGCGCAGGCGGGGAGGGAAAGAAACCGCTGGCCGGTAACATACATAAGCACCGGTAAAACAGCCGCAAAAGCAAGCATTACACCTATGCCGCCTCCTTTGGGGGTGGGGGTATCGTGGGCACTGCGATGCCCCGGCGTATCCATAACGGCAAGCCCGATCATGCCCCGCACAATGAAGGCGGAAAGAATGCAGGCACCTAAAAGGCAGAAAATTGCCACACAGGAAAAAGAAAAAGACATGAAAAGACAGTCGTCCGGTTGAGCCGCTTCTAGGATGGCAGGTGCTACGCTATAGGTGCAAGATAATGGCATCACAACACTCTCAGCCCCTACACCGTAATCCGCGTCTGCGCCCTGTAAACAGGATAGCCGTAAATATCGTGCTGGATGGCGTATTGGCGGCACTTGCTGCACCTCTGGCGCGGTGGCTGGCGGCCCCGCAAGATGGATTGCTGCATCCACTCTGGTTTCTGGCTGGGGGGGCTATCACGCTGCTTGTCAGCGGGTTGCCATTCCGTATGCCACAGCAATATTGGCGGTTTTCCGGTGTTTCAGACCTTCTAGGTATTGCTGGAGCCTCCATTGCCAGTTCCGTGCTGTTTTCATGCGGGCTTGTGGCAGTGGGCTTTCCGTTACCTAGCCTGACCTTTCCCATTATTTATGCGTTGGTTCTGCTGGTTATGCTGGGCGGGTTGCGTGTGGGGTATCGTCTGGCGCACAGAATAGCCCTTCGCCGGGCCAACCTACGGCGAGTGGTGTTGATAGGGGCAGATACGGTTGCAGATCTGTATCTGCGTGCGCTGGAGCGTAACCCAGAGGCAGGGATTCGTGTTGTAGGGCTTGTGGCCTTGGGCACGCATCAAGCAGGCCGACGCATCCACAACGTTCCCATTCTGGGGCATGTGGAAGATATTGGTGCCGTTTTAGATCGGTTGGCCAAAAACAATATGCTGCCCGAATCCTTGGTGGTGACAGATCCTTCCTTCCGAGGTCGTGCTCTTACCAATGTGCTGGATGCGGCAGCGGTGCATGGTATCTCAGTATTGCGCACGCCCGCTTTAACAGATCTTACCCCCGCAGAGCGTGTGCAACTACGGCCTGTACCATTGGAAGACTTGCTCAACCGCCCCCAGGTGCCACTGGATCGGGAAGGTATGGAACGGCTGGTGGGCAACCGCACCGTTCTGGTTACGGGGGCAGGGGGCACTATTGGTTCTGAACTGGTGCGGCAGATTGCTCTGCTTGGCCCTAAACGCCTGATTCTGCTTGACCATGGCGAGTTCGAGCTGTGGCAGATAGATGTGGAACTTGCAGATTGTGCCCCTCATGTGCCGCGAGAAGTGGTGGTGGCCGATGTGCGGGATGAAGCGCGGCTTGATGATGTGATGGCGCGTTTCCGTCCGGAATTGGTGTTTCATGCCGCAGCGCTGAAGCATGTGCCTATTGTAGAGGCAAACCCGGCTGAAGGATTGTTAACCAATGTGCATGGTACGCGTGTTGTAGCCGATACGGCATCTCGCCACGGGGCGCAGGCCATGGTGGTGATTTCAACAGACAAGGCGGTGAATCCCTCCAGCCTGATGGGCGCATCCAAGCGAGCGGCAGAAATGTACTGTCAGGCGTTGGACGTGCGTGCCCGTGCATCGGGCAAGGCAAATGCCATGCGGTGTGTTACCGTGCGCTTTGGGAATGTTTTAGGGTCTACTGGTTCTGTTGTACCATTGTTCCGCCGCCAGTTGGAACGTGGTGGCCCACTTACCGTCACACACCCTGAAATGCGCCGATATTTCATGACAGTGCCAGAAGCGGTGGGGCTTGTGCTGCAAGCCAGTGTGCGCGGCATGCGTCATACAGATGGCTCTGGCACCGATGACTTACTGCGGCATGGCGGTATTTTTGTGCTGGATATGGGAGAACCTGTCCGCATTGTAGATCTGGCCCGGCAGATGATCCGTATGGCCGGTTTGCGCCCTGATGAAGATGTAACCATCCGTTTTACGGGCTTAAGGCCCGGTGAAAAACTGTATGAGGAACTGTTTCATGGCCGGGAAGCCCCAGTGCCAACCGATGAACCCGGCCTGCTAATGGCAACGCCCCGGCTGGTTGATCTGGAGCAGATACGCCAAGAGGTGGATCAGATTACGGCCTATGCGCGAGAAGGTGATGTGCAGGCTGCTTTGCGTATTCTGGCATTGCTGGTGCCGGAATTCGATCATAACCCAGCAGGAGAGGTGCGTGCCCTGGCGCCAGAATCTGCGGCGTCTGGTGCTATGGCGGCGGGTGTTGTACACAGCGGACAGGCGCAGGCCGATGGCAATGAGCAGGTGGCATTATGAACGGTTCACAAAACAGGCCTATCGCTTTTCTTGATCTCGCAGCCCAGCAAAAACGGCTGGAACCCGCATTGCGGCAACGGTTGGAAGCCGTTCTGGCGCATTGTCGCTTTGTAATGGGGCCAGAGGTTCTGGAGCTGGAGCAGCGCTTGGCCCAGTGGTGTGGCGCGCAAGAGTGCGTGGGTGTTTCCTCTGGCACAGATGCTTTGCAGATTGTGATGATGGGGGAACAGATTGGCCGGGATGACGCTGTGTTCCTGCCCGCGTTTACCTATACCGCCACGGCGGAAGTGCCATTGGTGTTGGGTGCCACGCCTGTTTTTGTGGATGTTGACCCACAGACCTTCCAGATTGACCCAGAGCACCTGCGCAAGCGCATTCGTGCCGTGCGGGAAGCTGGCAAACTGAAACCACGCGCCATTGTTGGGGTGGATCTGTTTGGCCAGCCTGCGCCGTGGGCAGAGTTACGGGCCATTGCGCAGGAAGAAGACCTTTTCTTGCTGGCTGATTGTGCACAATCCTTTGGAGCAAAGCTGAATGGTGCGCCCTTGGGGCGGGAAGCCACAGCAACAACGCTATCCTTTTTTCCATCCAAGCCTTTGGGTGGTTATGGGGATGGCGGTGCTATTCTGACGGATGACCCGGAGCGCGCAGCCCTTTATCGTTCCTTGCGTACACATGGCGAAGGCACAACCCGGTATGAGGTGTTGCGCACCGGTATGAACGGACGGCTGGATACTCTGCAAGCCGCTGTACTGCTCGCCAAGTTGGATGACTTTGCGCGAGAACTGACGCGGCGTGAGGAAATTGCCTGCCAGTATGATGCAGGCCTGAAAGATGTGGTGCAGGTGCCTGCGCGCGTGCCAGATAGCCAGAGCGCATGGGCCATTTATTCCGTGTTGCTGAAAAACAGCGCCGAGCGTGAGCAGATGCAGGCCCGCCTGAAAGAACAGGGGGTGCCATCAGCAATTTACTACCCGCTGCCGCTGCATAAACAACCAGCCTACCGGGATCATCATGATGGTACGGCGTTGCCTGTTTCAGAAGATTTGGCACAACGCATTCTGGCGTTGCCAATCCATCCGGAACTGACAGATGAAGAAGTAGCCCGCGTTATTGCTGCGGTGCGCGGGTAAGAGAAAGATACAGATAATGCGGAAAGAGACGGCTTTTATTATTGGCTTTTTTATTTTTACGCTCAGTACGGCAGCCCTGATCTGGAAAGTGGCTCTGCCTAACCTCAAGCCGGTTTCCTTTCCGCAAGTGGCAAGTGGTACTTTGGATGTTGGCCCCATGCACCGCACACGTGCTTTAAGCCCGGATGAAGTAAAGGCGGTGAATGACTGGTTTAAGGATAACAAAGGTGGCTGGGGGCCGTTAACGCGTACGCCGCCATCATCAGGCGATGCCCGCATGGTGCTGAATGATGCTCAGGGTAAAGAAGCCTTGGTGCTTACGCTCTGGACAGGTATTAGTGCCGCAGATTGGAACTCCACCGTGTTTGTTGAAAACCCGGATGGCTCACAGGTGCATTATAGATCATTTTCCAACAAGGAATTTGCACCTCTGCGGATGATGGTTGATCGTTACCCCTATAAACGGTCCAGCTTTCCCTGATTTTTAGAAGCGTAGAGTGCTACAAAAACAAACCCCTTCCACCCATACGGTGGAAGGGGTTTTTGCTATGAGCTGAATAGCTGTGCCGGAGGGCTAGCCAGCAGGTCTGTCTGTTGCATCAAAACGGAAAGGCTCGCCAATGGCTTTGTCTGCCAGAGTGCCTTTCCACATAACCTGATGACCACGGATAATGGTGCCAACAGGGCGGCCTGTAATGGTGTTGCCGGTAAAAGGAGACCACCCGCAGCGTGAAGCCAGCCATTCTTCCTTGATCGTCCACTGGGCTTTCAGATCTACAATTGTAAAGTCTGCATCATATCCAACGGCAATGCGCCCTTTACGCACCAAACCGAACAAACGCTGTGGCCCTGCGGATGTAAGATCTACCAAGCGGCGCAGTGTCAGCCGGTGGTGCGCAACGTGGTTGAGCATTAAAGGCAGAAGTGTTTGCACGCCCGGCATGCCGGAGGGAGAAGCAGGATAGGTACGGGCCTTTGCTTCCTTGCTGTGGGGAGCGTGGTCAGACCCAATGACATCTGGCAAGCCCTGAGAAACCCAATACCACAGGCCGTCACGGTGTGCGCCGGAGCGGATAGGTGGGTTCATCTGCGCGAATGTGCCAAGGCGGGCGTAAGCGTCTTCCCCCGCAAGTGTGAGATGCTGAGGGGTGAGTTCACAGCTTGCTACATCGCGGTGCTGGGCAATCAGGGCCAGTTCTGCCGGGGTGGTAATATGCAGCACATGCACACGCCGCCCGGTTTTGCGCGCTAGATGCAGCACACGGGTGGTGGCCCGTAGGGCTGTTTCATCATCCCGCCAAACAGGGTGGGATGATGGGTCGCCTTCAACCCGTTCTCCCATACGTTCTTTTAGGCGGGTTTCATCTTCGGCATGAATTGCAACGCGGCGGCGTCCAGATTTCAGCACACGTTCCAACATACTGTCTTCTGAAACCAGCAGGCTGCCGGTGGAAGAGCCCATAAACACCTTAATACCAGCCGTGCCCGGCAATTTTTCAAGCTCACCACATTGGTCGGCATTATCAACCGTGGCCCCTACGTAAAAGGCATGTTCGCACCACATGCGGCCTTTTGCGCGGGCCAGCTTGTCTGCCACAGCTTCTGGCGTAGAGGTGGTGGGTTTTGTGTTGGGCATTTCAAACACGCCCGTTACCCCACCCAGCACGGCTGCACGGCTGCCGGATTCGAGGTTTTCATTTTCCTCGGCGCCGGGTTCACGGAAATGAACCTGCGTATCTATTACGCCGGGCAGAATGGTTAGGCCCGTGCAGTCTATGGTGCGGGCGGCATCAGCTTGTCCGCCAATGGCGGCAATGGTGCCACCTTTAACGTAAACCGTGGTTTCCACTGTGCCATCAGGCAGCACAACGGAGCCACCCTTCAGTGCCAGATCAAAAGGGCCGCGCTGGTCGCCAATAAAAGGGGCAGAAGGTGCCATAGGGAATTATCCTTCAGCTTTCGGGGTTTCCCGCGTGCGGGTACGCATGGTCACCAGCTCTTCAGCCGATGTGGGGTGAATACCAATTGTGCGGTCAAAATCTGTTTTTGTCAGTTCGGCCGTTACAGCAATGGCTACACCTTGCAGCATTTCTGGTGCGTCATCCCCTAGAATATGCACCCCCACAACCTTTTGGCTTTTTTGGTCCACAACCAGTTTCATCACTGTTTTACGTGTGCGGCCGGTCAGGGTGTGCCGCATGGGGGTAAAGCGAGTGAAATAAATGTCCACCGCGCCATTACGGGCGGCTTCCTGCTCTGTCAGCCCAACGGTTGCCAATGGGGGAGAAAAGAAAACAGCTTTGGGGGTTGTGGCGTAGCACCATTGGCGGGCAGGGCCTTTGCCAAACAGGTGGTCAGCCAGATGATGGCCTTCTGCAATGGCAACGGGGGTCAGGTTGATGCGGTCTGTTACATCGCCAATAGCGTAAACATCCGGCTGGGCTGTTTCACTATTGGTATCAACTTTGATGCGCCCATTATCTGCTGTGGTGATGGCTGTATTTTCCAGTCCCAGCGCATCAATTTTGGGCCGACGGCCTGTTGCCATAAAAACGCAATCTGCGCGCAGGTGCTGGCCATTATCCAGCGTAACCACAAGGTCTGTGCCATCTTTGGTAATAGCGGTGGGGCAGGTGTGGCGGTGCTGGGTAATGCCGCGTGCATCAATGGCTTCTGCCATGGCGCTGCGCATTTCTTCATCAAAACAGCGCAAGGGCAAATCACGCCGGTACACCAGATCTACCTGAGAACCCAAGCCTGCAAAGATACCGGCAAATTCAATCCCGATATATCCACTGCCAATAATAACCACTCGTTCTGGCCGCTGAGGCAGGTGGAAAGCCTCATCAGAGGTAATTGCCAGTTCCTTGCCGGGGATATCAGGTTTTACGGGGGTGGAACCAGTGGCAATAACAATGCGTTCTGCCGTAACAGTGCGGGGGGCTTCGTCCGGCGCAAGGGAAGAAGGTTCAATGCAGATGGTATGTCCATCTACAAACCGGGCATGGCCGGTTAAGAGCGTAATACCGGCTTTTTCCAGCATAGAGACGTAAATGCCGTTCAGGCGGGTAATTTCCCGATCCTTGGCGGCCATGAGCTTGCCCCAGTCATGCGTGCCGCGGGTGGATGTCCAGCCAAAACCGTGGCTGTCCTCTACCATATCGCCGTATTCACTGGCCTGCACCATCAGCTTTTTGGGCACGCAGCCCACATTTACACAGGTGCCGCCCCAGTGTCGGCTTTCTGCAATGGCAACGCGCGCACCGTGGCTGGCTGCAATGCGCGCGCACCGTACGCCGCCGGAGCCCGCCCCAATAACCAGAAGATCAAAATCATAGCTCATGGGGAGCGCTCCTTTAATAATGTGTTTTAAGCGGCGGTATTGGGCATAAAAACGTGTGCCTTATCTTTCAGCAAACGCTTTTTCCACCACGTATGCACCTGGGGTGGACATGTTACCTTCATCAAACCCACGCGCACGCAGCAGGGCTTCTGTATCAGCCAGCATTTCTGGGGAACCGCAGATCATGACGCGGTCATGTTCCGGGTCAAGCTCAGGAATGTTCAGATCCGTGAAGATCTTGCCCGATTCAATCAGCTTGGTGATGCGTTCTGTTACGGCAAAGTCTTCACGCGTAACGGCTGGATAATATAGCAGCTTTTCCTTGATATCTTCTCCAAGGAACTCGTGCTGTGGCAGTTCGTGGCGGATATGGTTGGAATATGCCAGCTCACCAGACAGACGTACAGTGTGTGTCAGAATAACGTGGTCATACCGTTCGTAGCATTCCGGATCCTTGATCAGGCTCATGAACGGGGCCAGCCCTGTGCCTGTAGAAAGGAAATACAGGTTACGGCCGGGGCGCAGGTTATCTAGCAGCAATGTGCCGGTTGGTTTGCGGCCGATCAGCACCGTATCACCCACCTTTACGTGGCGCAGGCGGGATGTCAGCGGGCCGTTGGGCACAGCAATGGAAAGAAATTCCATTTCATCCGCATAATTGGGGGATGCAATGGAATAGGCACGCAGCAGGGGCTTGCCGTCTACTTCAATCCCGATCATGGCAAACTGGCCGTTTTCAAAGCGCAGGCCGGGGTCACGGGTGGTGGTGAAGCTGAACAGGCGGTCCGTCCAGTGATGAACGGTCAGAACCTTGGCAGGGTAAAGGTGCCCGTATTCTTTGGTTGGCGGGGCGAGATGCCACACGCCTTCCTGTCCATCAACAGGCAGCAGGCCGCTGGGCACTTCAGAGGCGGACATCCGTGGCAGGATATCGTTTTCAAGCATGGTTTCAGACATGGACCGCTATGTACTCCGCTTGTAGCAGATCAGAACAATGTGCTTTTGCGTAGTAGATACAAAAGCACCGTGAATTTCTTGCTGGCGGCGTTTTTAGAAGGGTGAGGCGTCTAATGCCAGTGTAAATTCATCACACAACGTGTTCGCGCAACACGTAACTGGCTGAAAACCGCCTGCCGCTTCTGTCTGCTGGGTGGTTGGGGGCGCCACAATGGCCAAATCAGGCCATGGGGGCAAGGCAGATTTTTGATTTATTTTGTATGAAGTATGCCGCCAAGGCATTGTTCCGGCCCGCAGGATGACGCAAGAGAGAAGGCATGACGTCAGACAGCTCTGCTTCTCCAGCCCGTCAGGCTCTTGCCTACGCTGTAGCCCACACCACCATTGCCCCAGAGGCCAAGGAAGAACACGAAGTTCTTCGTCGCCTTGCCCGCAATCTTGAGCCGGGTGCTCATGAGGTGCCGAATGAAACCTACCTGCAGGTTTTGTGCCAAGTGCGGCGCAAGCGCTGGATTTCCCGCTTGCTGGATAAAACACGCCGCAGTGGGCGAATATGGATTAGTCGGGAAGAAATAGAAGAAGCGGTTTCTGGTATTACAGACCCGCAGGCCGATGATAAGGCACTAGAGCGTGCGCTTGCGCCCGTGGCCGAATCTCGCCTACGTGGGTATGCCCCAACACCCAGAGCAGTATTTGAAACGGTGCAGGCTGATCTGGTGGATACAGGGCGCGTGCTCTCTCCAGATCAGACAGATTTGCTGCTTATGGCTATTGCCGTGGCATTTGGCCTGCCAGAGGGAGACCCGTTTCTTGAAACGGCCCGGCGGGATGAAGCCCGCAGGCAGCAGGCCGCCAGTAAAATAGAACAGACAGCCCGCCAAAAGCGCAACAAGGAAGAAGCGCAGCTGCGGGAATGGGAAGAAAGTCTTGTTCCGTTTGCTGAAGTGCCACGCCTGCTGCGCTGCTCCCAACGTGAGGCTTTGCGCTGGATTGCAGAAAACCGGTTGCCGGTTGCAAGAAAGGTGCGCGAATCCGGCGGGCGTGAACGGTGGGAGTTTGATCCGGCTGCTTTGGTGGCCTTGCGTGGTAAGGTGGGAGAGTGGCGGAAAGATAATGGCCGTGGGGCAGAAATTGGTGGTTCCAAAACGGCACCGGATATGGGCCGCAAGGTGGCCAATTCCGTTATTGCCCGCGTGGCGGCGTTAGACCGCTATGCCGCGCATTTTCGTACAGCACGTGCGCTCAACCGGCAGATTACGCTTGTTACAGGGCCAACCAATAGCGGTAAATCCTACACGGCTTTGAACGCATTGGCACAGGCCGAAAGTGGTCTGGCCTTAGCCCCGTTGCGATTGTTGGCGCATGAATTTCGTGAAGCGCTGGCTTCTAGAGGTGTTGAGGCGTCTCTTTCCACGGGTGAAGAACGGATTGTGGTGCCGGGCAGCAAGCATCTGGCTGCAACCGTAGAAATGTGCCCGTTTTACAGCCCCGTAGATGTAGCTGTTATTGATGAAGCCCAGATGCTGTTTGATACAGACCGCGGTGCAGCATGGACAGCCGCCATTATGGGGGCACCCGCGCGTCATCTCTATGTATTGGGGGCACCAGATTGTATTCCCATGGTGCGGCGTATTGCCGAACTGTGCGGTGATCCGCTGGATGAAATTTCTCTGGAGCGCAAAAGCCCGCTGCGTGCGGCATCGCACCCTGTGCGATTGGCGGATCTGGGGGCAGGGGATGCGCTGATTGCATTTTCCCGCCGTGAAGTTCTGGATTTACGCGCAGCCCTGCTTCAGCACGGCAAACGTGTGGCCGTGGTGTATGGAGCGTTAAGCCCAGAGGTGCGGCGTGCCGAAGCACAGCGTTTTAATGATGGAGAGGCCGATATTCTGGTGGCCACAGATGCCATTGGCATGGGGCTTAATCTTTCTATCAAGCGTGTGGTATTTGCGGCCCTGAAAAAATACGATGGCCGCCAGACGCGAGATTTAACCGTGCAGGAAGTAAAGCAGATTGGCGGGCGTGCGGGCCGTTTTGGCAAGCATGAAACCGGTGTTGTTGCGGTTCTTGCTGGTGCGGGCAGCCCAACCTTTATTCGGCGGCAGTTGGAAGCAGACCCAGAACAGCCCGATGATTTGAGACCATATGTACAGCCCGATGCTGATATTGTGAAAGCTGTGGCAACGGAAATTGGCTCTCAAAGCTTGTATGGCGTTCTCTCACGGATTCACCGTGCCGTGTTGCGTAAAGATGATCCGAATTATCGCTTGTCAGATATGGAACAGGCTTTTGCCATTGCATCTGTTCTGGAAGGGGTAGAAGGGCTGGATCTGACAACGCGCTGGTCTTACGCCATGTGCCCGGTGGATGACCGAGATAATGGTATTCGCCGTTTGGTGGGTTGGGCGGCAGATCATGCGGCAGGGCGGCGCGTATTGCCACCGGGCACAGGCCGTTTACCCCCAAGTGAGCGGGCAGGGCGTGAAGAGCTGGAACGGGCCGAAAAACGGCACAAGCGTTTGGTGGCATGGCGTTGGTTGGCGCTACGATTCCCCGAAATCTACCCAGATCGGGAAGAAGCGGAGGATACCACGCGCAGGCTGAATGATTGGATTGAAAGCGTATTACGGCAGCAGAGCCGCACACGCCGTTCGACCCGATTTTGAATACAAAAAGGGTGGTGTCTGGTTTCATGAGACACCACCCTTTTTGTAAGATATTACCAGCTTGTGCCGGTCAGCCTTTCAGAAACGTCCCATAGGCGTGCGGCTGTGCTGCCTTTGCGCGCAGTGGGAGGAATATGGGCCGGGCCGGGTGGACCGCGTCTTTCCTGATATCCTTGTGGGCCGTAATAATCTCCATCTCGCGCAGTGGGGGACAGTGCTGCGTACAAAATAGGCTCAGCCCCATGCGCAGCGGATTGCCCCATAGCGCGCAGAACGATGCTGCCCAGAAATTGTTCAATACGACCGAGAGGGGCGGGCAGACTAGCCGCTTGCCCATTAGCAATAATGGATGTGCTGGCCCAGCCAGGATGTGCTGCGCGGGCATGCACATTCCACCCTTGCTCACCTGCTCGGCGTGCCAATTCCATGGCAAAAAGTAGGTTGGCCAGCTTGCTTTGCTGATATGCCCCAAAAGGGCTGTAGCGATAACGGGATTGCAGATCATCAAAGCGAATGTGGCCTTTGCAGGCTGCCAAACTGGCAACACTTACAACAACACCTCCGCCCGGAGCACTTTCCAACAAATGTCGCAAATGGGCTGTCAGGGCAAAATGTCCTAAATGATTCACTCCAAACTGAAGCTCAAACCCGTTTTTGGTTTCCCTACGGCGTGTTGGGGCCATAACGCCCGCATTGTTGACCAGCAGGTTCAGCCTATCCGTATATTTTGTAACAGCGGCTGCACATTCTGCGACAGACTGGAGCGAAGAAAGATCCAGAGACAATGGGATAATCTGTGCATTTGGACATTCCGCTTTGATGCGGGATATGGCCTCACGCCCACGCTCTGCATGCCTTACAGGCAACAATAAACGTGCGCCCCTATGCGCGAGCCCCAAAGCAACCTGAAACCCCAGCCCACTATTGCCACCGGTTACAAGAGCAACCTGCCCTTTTAGGTCAGGCTGGCTGTGGTTAACGCGCCATGCTCTGCGCCCTGTCATGAGGGAAGAACTTTCAGGCGTTCATCCTGCTCGGCTGCTTTCATGGCTTCCTCCGTCAGACGTTTTTCATTGCGCTTGATGAATATGAACAAAGACCCAATCACAATACAGGCCACCGCTCCAAAGGCGATAGCCAGAGGGCCAGAAAGCCGGAGGATCTCATTGCCCAGCAGATAGGCAACAAGCGTGTAGCCTCCCGCCCAGAATATGCCACCAAGTGCGTTATGGAGCAGAAACGTATGCCACGGCATATGGTTCGCCCCAGCCAACAGGGCCACAAACATACGTAGCACGGCAATAAACCGCCCAAAAAATACAACCGGGCCGCCATGTTTAAGAAAAACGTAGCGCCCTAGCAAAAGGCGCTGAGATGTGAGGCCAATTTTAGGCCCGTATTTTTGTAACACTCTTAGCCCAACAAGATGGCCAATCAGATAGCCAAAATTGTCGCCCATAATGGCGCCCAGCACTCCGGCCAGTGCTACGCCCTCAATATGCAGTTTGTGCGTTGTGGCACAAAACAGCGCTCCGGTAATAAGCAGGCTTTCTGCTGGCAGCGGAAAGCCCATGCTTTCTAGCATTACCACAACCCCTACCACCCCATAACCGTAATGGGCGAAAAGGCTGCTTAGGTAATCTACCGAAAAGAAATTGTGCAAAGAGTGTAACAGAACAGAACATCCAATTTAGACAGAGCACGAGACTGCTCACGGCAGAAACCGTTCAGGTTCTGTTATGTCAAGCATTCTGCGTAAGAGTGTATGTCGGAATGCTTAACACGTGCAGTGTCTGGGCGCATGTTTTTCTGGATGCAACAGTCGGAATGGTAAAAATATCTGCATGAATAACACACCTCCTTTTTCTTCTTCTGTACAGCCAATGCCGTGCGGCACATGGCCTTCTCCTGTTACGCCGGATCTGGTGGCAGGAAAGACACTGTCCTTTTCCGAGGTTCGGGCCGTAGAAAATACAGTTTTCTGGCTGGAACGGCGCCCTGCAGAGGCAGGTCGCTCTGTGCTGATGCGGTGGACTCAGGCAGAAGGGGCCTCTGAGGCACTGGCGCCAGATACAGATGTAGCAACCCGCGTGCACGAGTATGGTGGCGGAGCTTATGCAGTTAAAAGCGGGAGCATTGCCTATTCTGATAAACGCACAGGAAATGTGTGGCTGCGTAGGGAAGCAGAAACCGAAGCGGTTTTTATGGCCGGAGAGGCAGGGCTTCGGTTTGCAGATCTGCGGTTTGATGTGAATTCTGAAGCAGTGCTGGCCGTGCGGGAAGATCACCAAAAAGCGGGAGAAGCCAAAACGGCACTGGTGGCGTTACACGTGCAGGGCAACAAAGCCGGTGTCGTGCTTAAAGCTGGAGCAGATTTTTATGCGGCCCCGGCTTTTTCAGCAGATGGGAAATGGTTGACGTGGGTTGAGTGGGATCACCCCAACATGCCGTGGGATGCTACGCGCCTGTGTCTTGCCCGTGTTCAGCGAAATGCTTCAGGCGAAATCTGCGGCATTGCAGATGCCCGTGTGTTGGTAGGTGAACAAATAAGCGAATCGCTTATAGAGCCGCGATGGACATCTGATGGGCGATTACTGGTTCTGTCTGATCGTTCAGGAAGCTGGACTATATGGAACGTCCATTGGCAGGAAAACAACCCAACTTTATCCCGCTATCATGCCCCAGAAGGAGAGATAGGGCAGCCTGCATGGGTATTTGGGCAGAGTAGTTATCAACTGCTTAAAAATGAGGGCTGTCTGATTTTGGCAGTTACGCAGGGGCAGGCAACATGCTGGATAAAACCGGATCGAGCCTCTGATTACCGCATCTTCCATGCCAAACCGGATCAATGCCCCGTTCCCTTGGCAGATGGTCGTTTTGCCTGGTTGCAAGCGCCGCCAGATGCGCTGCCTTCTGTTGTGGTGGGTATGCCAGAGAATGGGGCAGAGATTATTTTGCAGCGTTCATCAACAGAACGGCTGGATGCGGCAGATATTTCCATTCCCGAATCGATTCGTTTTTCGGTGGACGGAGAAAATGGCCTATGTGGCCATGCCTTCTTTTACCCTCCTACCAACCAGCATGCATCTGTGCCAAAGGATGAGTTACCCCCCATGGTTGTGCAGGTGCACGGAGGCCCCACAGCTCGGGCGCAGGAAGGACTATCTTTTAAAATCCAGTGGTGGACGTCTCGCGGCTTTGCTGTGTTAGATGTGAATTATGGTGGCTCTACCGGATTCGGGCGCGCATGGCGGAATCGTCTGAAAGGCCAGTGGGGTGTGGTGGATGTGGCAGATTGTCTGTCTGCTTGCCGTGCCGTTGTGGAATCGGGGCGAGTAGATCCGAATCGCATAGCTATTCGTGGTTCCAGTGCAGGGGGCATGACCGTACTGGTAGCGTTGGCTGTTTCAGATATATTTGCAGCAGGTGTGAGTCTGTATGGCGTAACCGATCTGCGAGCCTTGGCGCAGGAAACACATAAATTTGAAGCACGCTACCTAGATGGTCTGATTGGCCCGTGGCCAGAAGCTGAGGCACTTTATCTACAGCGCTCTCCAATCTCCGTTGCCGATCAGATTCGTGCACCGGTGCTGCTGTTGCAGGGTATGGACGATAAAGTGGTGCCGCCAGAACAGGCCTATTCTATGGCGGATGCCTTAAAAGCAGCAGGCACTCCGGTAACTTTACGAGAATTTGAAGGAGAAGGGCATGGCTTCCGTAAGGAGGCGACTATTCGTGCCGCTTTTGCGGAAGAGTTGGCTTTTTATGCCCGTGTGTTTGGATTTGCTACGCAAAACTAACCTGTAGAAATGGAAAATGGCTGAAGGACGGTTGTTCCTTCAGCCATTGTTCGTGGTCAGTCTGTATAGCGTGGCTTGTAAGTCAGATTTTCAATCCACGCCCGAATGTCTGTGGGGCGTTCAACGGTTGCGGCATCTTTATCAAAAATAAACTCCGCAATACGTGTGGCGGAGGTGATGGACACTTCCAGAATATCGCTTTGTGGCGGGAACAAACGGCCCCGTTCACGCGCTGCCGGATCTACCTGATCTGCCAGAGCCTGTGCGGCTTCAATCACCATTTCATCTGTAATCAGCTTGGGGCGCGTAGCATATACGGCCAGCCCTAAAGCCGGAAAGATGTAGAAATTATTAGCCTGGCCCGGATAGAACGTACGATCATTATACGTCACTTCCGGATACTGTAGGCCTGCTGCAAAAAGTGCGCGGCCTTTAGACCATTCATAGGCTTGCTCAGCCGTGCATTCCCCATTTTTTTGCGGCAGAGAAAGCGGGAAAATAATGGGGCGTTCATTCAGTTTGCTCATTTCTTCCACCACCTCTTGGGTGAAAGAACCGCCAGCAGTGGAAACACCAATCAGCACTGTGGGTTTAACAGTTTTGATCGTGCCCAGCAGATCACGTGATGGCGGAAGATTTTTGGCAAAACGTTTCTGCTCAGGCAGCAGATCAGAGCGGGATGTTTCTAAAAGACCGTTCACATCCATCAATGTAATGCGGTCAATGGCTTCCTGTTCAGATAGCCCTTCCTGTTTCAAGGCGGAAACCAGCATATCGGCAGTGCCGATGCCGGAGGAACCCGCTCCCAAGAACAAGAAGCGTTGTTGGGCCAGCGATTCGTTCTTGATTTTCAGGGCTGTAATCAGGCCTGCCAGCGTAACGGCAGCTGTGCCCTGAATATCATCATTATAGCACAGCACACGATCATGATATTTTTTGAGGTAGCGTAGGGCATCTGTGCCCTTCCAATCCTCAAAATGGATACAGCTTTGCGGGAAAACTTCCTGCACGGCCTGAATGAATTCTTCCACAAAAGAATCCAGCTCTTCTATCGGGGGTGGTTCACGCCGTAGGCCCAGATACAGAGGATCGGCTCTTAGGGCGCTGTTTGTGGTACCAATATCAAGCTGCACAGGCAAAAGCGAATCGGGAGGGACTGCACCGCAAGCCGTATACAGATCCAGCTTACCAATGGGGATACCCATGCCGTTTACGCCAATATCTCCAAGCCCCAGAATACGGCCACCTGTGGTCACGCACATAAAGCGAACATTTTCCATAGGCCAGTTGCGCAGCACGTCTTTAATGCGGCCACGCATATCCAAGCTGATATACATGCCGCGCGGACGGCGATAGATATGGCTGAACTGTTGGCATACGGCGGCCAGCGTGGGTGCGTACACAATTGGTACGAATCGGGCCGGGTTAGACATTAAAACCTTGTAAAACAGGGTTTCGTTTTGGTCGCGCAGGCCACTCAGATAGATGTAGCGTTCCAGATTGCTGGGTTTGGCCTCAAGGTGGCGGTGGATACGCTCTACCTGCCTGTCTAGGTTTTCAACTTGTGTGGGTAACAGTCCTTCCAGCCCATAAAGGCGGCGCTCTTCCTCGGTAAACGCCGTGCCCTTGTTCAGGTGCGCATTATTAAGAAGGGCCATTCCTCGCAGTTGGGGCGTGGAAGCAGATGGCATGATAACTCCATGAATTGTGAGGCCAAGGGCAAGATTACAGCGGTTTTTTATGCAGAGGGGAAGGGTGCAAAACAGCAGGTCTGGGTTAAGACAATAAAAAAGGCGGCACCAAGGCCGCCTTGAGTTCTTGCAAATGGGAAAGCTGATTTTACAGCTTTTCCACCTGATTGTATTCCAGATCCACTGGTGTGGAGCGCCCGAAAATGGAGACACTTACTTTCAAGCGGCCTTTTTCTTCGTCTACTTCCTCAATTACACCATTGAAGGATGTGAACGGACCATCTGCCACACGAATCTGCTCACCCACTTCAAACGATACGGCAGAACGAGGATGCTGCACACCTTCTTCTGTCTGCTTGATAATGCGTTCAGCTTCAGCCGCAGAAATAGGGGTAGGGCGATTTCTGGTTCCCAGAAAGCCCGTAACCTTTGGCGTGTCTTTTACCAGGTGCCACGTTTCGTCAGTCATTTCCATTTTGACGAGCACATAGCCGGGGAAGAACTTGCGTTCAGTATTCACCTTCTGGCCACGACGCACTTCAATGACTTCCTCGGAAGGCACCAGAATTTCATCAATATGGTCGCTCAGGCCCTTCTGTTCCGCTTCTTCGCGAATGTGCTGGGCAATTTTCTTTTCGAAGCCCGAATAGACGTGAACCACATACCAGCGCTTGGCCATGTCGTTAGCCTCCCAGCCCGAAAAGTTGACGCACACCGAGACCAATCAGCTGGTCAACAAAAAAGAAGAAAATGGATGCCATGCCTGCCATGGCCAGAACGGCGCCCGTGGTAACCAAGGTAGCACGGCGGGTGGGCCATGTGACCCGTTCCGCCTCGGCACGCACATCATGCAGGAACTTACCGGGACTGAACGACACGAACCACCCTTTCTACACTGCACGGAAACCGGATATTTTTCCGGTGGCAGTCCTGAATACACCACACATTCCACACAGGATTTCCGCGTTGAAACTTAGAAAAACGAGGCGGAAACTACGGCGCAGAACCTGCAATCTTAAACCTGGCAGGGGTGGAGGGTCTCGAACCCACAACCTCCGGTTTTGGAGACCGGCGCTCTAGCCAATTGAGCTACACCCCTACAGCCTGTCTGCCGTAGCTGGATCAAAGCTATAACGGATAACCGCCAGCCTGACCAGCCACTTAACAGCAGCCTTTGCAGGTGGCGGAAGAAAATATGTTGTGGGCTTAAAGTCAAGAGGGAAACAACAAGTGCCCGCTCTTTTTTAGCGTGTGATCAAAAATTTTCTCTTCAAACTTGCAAAATGTTGTCTTTGGGGTTAGTGGCAAAAACACAAGAAATATGCGGGCATAGCATAGTGGTAATGCAGTAGCCTTCCAAGCTACTGAGGAGGGTTCGATTCCCTCTGTCCGCTCCATCTTACATTTCCCAAAAATTTGGCAGTTCAAAAATTCTCGCCGTGGCATCTCGTAGATGTTGAGGGTGAGTTTTTTATTACGTGTCTGGCGTCTTTTTGTGTTTCGTGGTTTGTGGTGGTTTATAGCCTGTTTTTGCACGCTTTTGGTGGTGTAAACAGGTGCGGAAATAAAAATGGCGCGTCAGGGATGTTGCGTGGGGCTGATGAGCATGCTAGAGGCCGCGCCGATGGTTGCGTGCTGTAAGGCCTTTAACGGATAAGCTGCGGCACCGTCAGAGTTTGTTAGTGTGGAATGCCGGCGCGCACAGAAGGAAAGAACCAAAAGAGTGGTGGCCTCGGGCGTAACGACAGCACAACCGGTTGCTTTTGCTTCCAATGGTCTTGAAGGCCGTTATGCAACGGCGCTTTATGATCTTGCAGCCGAACAGCGCCAGTTGGATGCAGTGCTTGATGAAGGTGCCGCACTTGCGCGCCTGATTGATGAAAGTGCGCCTTTGCGCACAGTCCTGGAAGACAGGCGTCTTGATGTCCTTGTATCTCGCAAAGCCGTTTTGGCTGTGCTTGAGGCGCAGGGGTTCGGGCAGACTCTTCGTAATTTTGTAGGCGTTGTGGCTGATAACCGCCGCCTGCCTGTTTTGCGCCGGATTCTGGCTGCGCTTGATGCGTTGGCTGTTTCCCGCCGGGGTGAAGTGGTGGCAGAAGTTGCCAGCGCTTATCCGCTTACGCCTGAGCAGCGTGCCCAAGTGCAGGCACGGCTGGCAGAAGCCGGATACTCCCGTATTAATATTCGCGAGCGTGTCGATTCCTCCCTCCTCGGCGGTTTGGTCGTGCGGGTGGGGGCAAAGCTTTATGACGCCAGCCTTAAGACTCGCCTGTTTCGTTTGCATTACGCCATGAAGGGAGCCGCGTGATGGAAATCCGTCCCGCAGAGATTTCGGATATCCTCAAGCAGCAGATTGCCTCGTTCGACAAGGAATCTGATGTTGTCGAAACCGGCACGATTCTGTCTGTTGGAGACGGTATTGCCCGTGTGTTCGGCCTGCAGAATGTAATGTCAGGCGAACTGGTGGACTTTCCGACCGCCGGTCAGAAGGGCATGGCCCTGAACCTGGAAAGCGATAACGTCGGTATCGTTATTTTTGGTGATGACACCAACATCCGTGAAGGTGATACGGTCACACGTTCCGGTATGGTGGTGAGCGTCCCTGTCGGTAAGGGGCTTCTTGGCCGTGTTGTTGATGGTCTGGGTAACCCGATCGACGGCAAAGGCCCGCTGACGGACGTTGAGTTGCGCCGCGCTGAAGTAAAAGCGCCGGGTATTATGCCGCGTCAGTCCGTGCATGAACCTATGCAGACCGGTATTAAGGCTATTGATGCCCTCGTGCCAGTTGGCCGCGGTCAGCGTGAACTGGTGATTGGTGACCGTCAGACTGGTAAAACCACCATTCTGACAGACACTATTCTTGCCCAGAAAACAGTGAATGATGAAGGTGACGATAAAAAGTCACTGTACTGCATTTACGTTGCCATCGGCCAGAAGCGTTCCACAGTTGCGCAGCTTGTGCGTCTGTTGGAAGAAAAAGGCGCGATGAAATATTCCATCGTCGTTGCGGCTACCGCATCTGACCCGGCTCCGTTGCAGTATCTGGCGCCTTATGCTGCTTGCGCAATGGGTGAATACTTCCGTGACAACGGTATGCACGCCCTGATCTGCTACGATGATCTTTCTAAGCAGGCTGTGGCTTATCGTCAGATGTCCCTGCTGCTGCGTCGTCCGCCAGGCCGTGAAGCTTATCCGGGTGACGTGTTCTTCCTGCATTCCCGTTTGCTGGAACGCGCTGCGAAGATGTCTGACGAATATGGCGCTGGTTCTCTTACGGCTCTGCCTGTTATTGAAACGCAGGCTGGTGACGTTTCTGCCTATATTCCGACAAACGTTATTTCCATTACAGATGGTCAGATCTTCCTTGAAACCGACCTGTTCTATCGCGGCATTCGTCCTGCGGTAAACGTGGGTGGCTCAGTGTCTCGTGTGGGTTCTGCTGCACAGATCAAGGCCATGAAGCAGGTTGCGGGTAAGATTAAGCTAGAACTGGCGCAGTATCGTGAAATGGCTGCGTTCTCTCAGTTTGCATCTGATCTTGATCCGGCAACTCAGAAGATGCTGGCACGTGGTGCCCGTCTGGTTGAGTTGCTGAAGCAGAGTCAGTCTTCTCCGCTTACTGTTGAAGAACAGGTTGTTGTGCTCTTTGCCGGCACCCGTGGTTTTGTTGATGGTATTGCTGTCGATAAGGTTGTGGGTTGGGAGCGTGCGCTGCTGAACGATGTGCGTAGTGCAGGTAAAGATATTCTGGATACCATTAAAAAGGAAAAGGCCATTTCCAAAGATCTGGAAGCGCGCCTGACAGAATACCTGACAACCTTCAACCGCAACTTTGCCGGCTAAGAGGGTAGAATCGTCCAATGGCTTCCCTGAAGGAACTCCGCGCGCGTATCGGAAGTATCAAATCGACACGGAAGATCACGAGCGCCATGAAAATGGTGGCGGCTGCTAAGCTGCGGCGGGCTCAGGCCAGTGCGGAAGCCGCAGCTCCCTATGCAGCGGCCATGCGCCGTATGCTAGGTGAGCTTGCTGCCGCTACAAAAGGTGAGGACGGTGGTCCACGTCTTTTGGCAGGCACAGGTCAGGATAAGGTGCATTTGTTAGTGCCTCTGACCAGTGATCGTGGGCTTTGTGGCGGTTTTAATTCCAATGTACATCGCTTAACAGTGCAAACAATCCGTCGCCTTCAGTCTGAAGGTAAAACGGTTAAACTGCTCCCTGTTGGCCGTCGTGCATTTAACTTCTTCTCGCGTGATTATGCTGATCTTATCATTGATAAGGTTATAGGTGTCAGCGGTAAGGAAGTACCTTTTTCTGCTGCTAGCAATCTGGGTGAAAAAATCAACACCCTGCTGGAAGCAGGAGAAATTGATGTTTGTACTCTAGTGTTCAACAAGTTTAAAAACGCGATGACACAGGTGCCGACATGTCAGCAGCTGGTGCCCATGGTTATGGATGAGGCAGAAGAAAAACCTGCTGCGGCATCTAATGATGTGGCTCTGTATGAATTTGAACCAGATGAAGCAACGCTGCTGGAAATGCTGCTGCCGCGTAATCTGCAGGTTCAAATTTATGCTTCGCTGCTTGAAACCGCAGCGGGCGAGAACGGTGCCCGTATGACGGCAATGGATAACGCTACGCGTAATGCTGGTCGTTCCATTGATAGTCTGAGCAAGGTTTATAACAGAACCCGCCAGACAAATATTACTAACGAATTGATCGAAATCATTTCGGGCGCACAGGCTGTCTGAGCCCGCTCGTTTGCCCCGCAGGAGCTGACCCATGTCGGATACCACAACCCAGACCCAGGCCCCTGCGGCCACGAAGACCAATGCAGTTGGCCGCATTACCGAGATTAAGGGCCCGGTTGTTGACGTGCAGTTCGAAGGTGAACTGCCTAAAATTCTGAATGCCTTGCACGTCAAGCTGGGTGATCAGACACTGGTGCTGGAAGTTGCTCAGGAAATTGGTGAGCACGAAGTGCGCTGCATTGCCATGGACAGCACAGACGGTTTGGTCCGTGGTGCAGAAGTGGCTGATACAGGCGCACAGATTACTGTGCCGGTTGGCCCAGAAACACTCGGCCGTATCCTGAACGTTATTGGTGAGCCGATTGACGAAAAAGGTCCTATCCCGACCTCTCGTCGTGCGCCTATTCACCGTCAGGCACCTTCTTTCGAAGATCAGGCTGCCGCATCAGAAATTCTGATGACCGGTATTAAGGTTGTTGATCTGCTCTGCCCTTACCTGAAAGGTGGTAAGATTGGCCTGTTCGGTGGTGCCGGTGTGGGCAAAACCGTTATTATTCAGGAACTGATCAATAACATCGCAAAGGCGCATGGTGGTGTGTCCGTATTTGCTGGTGTTGGTGAACGTACCCGTGAAGGGAACGACCTGTATTACGAAATGCAGGATGCTGGCGTTATCAAGCTGGGTGAAAACGGTTCTACCGAAGGCTCCAAAGTGGCGCTTGTATTCGGGCAGATGAACGAACCGCCGGGTGCCCGTGCCCGTGTTGCTCTTACCGGTCTGACACTGGCTGAATACTTCCGTGACGAAGAAAATCAGGACGTTCTGTTCTTCGTTGATAACATCTTCCGCTTCACACAGGCTGGTTCGGAAGTGTCCGCTCTGCTGGGCCGTATTCCTTCTGCTGTGGGTTATCAGCCTACGCTGGCTACAGAAATGGGCGCCCTGCAGGAACGTATTACGTCCACCAAAAAGGGCTCTATTACATCTGTGCAGGCTGTGTACGTGCCAGCGGATGACTTGACTGACCCTGCTCCGGCCGCGACCTTTGCCCACTTGGACGCAACCACGGTTCTTAACCGTTCAATTGCAGAAATGGGTATTTACCCAGCAGTGGATCCGCTGGATTCTACATCACGTGCTCTGGATCCGCAGATTGTTGGTCAGGAACATTATGATGTGGCCTGTGAAGTGCAGCGTATTCTGCAGACCTATAAATCTTTGCAGGACATCATCGCCATTCTGGGTATGGATGAACTGTCTGAAGACGATAAACTGATTGTGGCACGTGCCCGTCGTATTCAGCGCTTCCTGTCTCAGCCGTTCCATGTGGCAGAAGTGTTTACGGGTGCGCCGGGTAAGCTGGTTTCCGTGGCTGATACCGTACGTTCCTTTAAAGCCATCTGTGCTGGCGAATATGACGATCTGCCAGAAGCCGCCTTCTACATGGTGGGTTCTATTGAAGATGTTATTGCCAAGGCCGAAAAACTGAGGGAGTCGGCCTAACAGCCGGCTTCGGGAAGGAGCGCATTCATGCCGATCCAGATTGAGATAATCAGTCCTGAAAAGGTTCTGGTGTCGCGTGAAGTAGATATGGCTGTCCTGCCTGGCATGGAAGGTGATATTGCCGCCATGCCAGAACGGGCACCCATGATGCTTCTTCTGCGTGGTGGTATTGTTGCCCTGTATGACGGGGATACAGTGAAGGATCGCTACTTTGTTGGCGGTGGCTTTGCAGACATTACCCCAACACGTTGTACCGTACTGGCTGATAAGGCTGTGCCGGTAAGCGAAATTTCTATCGATAATGCAACAGCTCAGCTAGAAGCATTGTCTGAAGCTTGGGATCAGGCAGATAAGACGGATACAACCCGCCTTAGCGTTCTGCAGGATCAGATTCAGGCCGTACGTGCTGAAATCGAAGCCGGCTCTCCAGCTAACTGAGGTTGGTGCAAGTATCATAAAAAAAAGCCACCTATATGGTGGCTTTTTTTATGCCTTTTAGCCGCGGCCTCGATAAGTAGGTACATCTTGTGCAGGTACCCATACACCAGCGGGTGGTTCACCCGTTTGCCAGAATACATCAATGGGAATACCGCCGCGGGGGTACCAGTAGGCACCTATTCTCAGCCAGCGTGGTGCTAACCTTTCAACAAGGGTATTCGCAATCTGGATTGAGCAGGCTTCATGGAAAGCACCATGGTTACGAAAGCTGGTTAGGTATAGTTTGAGTGATTTGCTTTCTACAATCCATTGATCCGGCACATAATCAATCACAATGTGTGCAAAATCAGGCTGGCCGGTAATGGGGCAAAGCGAAGTGAATTCTGGTGCAGTGAATCGCACCAGATAGTGTTTGTCTGGATAAGGAGCTGGCACACGTTCCAGAATGGCTTCTTCTGGACTTTGTGGGGCAGCAACTTGTTTTCCAAGTTGGGTTAGCTGGTTGCGGCCATCGTCTGGTGGGTTCATTTTGTGCTCCTGCACATGTGGTTTTTTGCAGATGTTCCGTGAGTCGGCTCTTTCGTCAAGTTTCACGTGTAACGTTTGGTCACTTCTTTTTCTAACGGTCTGGATGTATGAAGAAAAACATGGCCAGATCAGCAACACCTGCATTTCCTCCCGCGCGTCTTATTTCCTCTACTCAGGAGTTAGAGGCGGCTCTTGCACCTTTCCATAATGAAAGCTTCGTAACGGTTGATACGGAGTTTATGCGGGAGCAGACATACTGGCCGGAACTCTGCCTGGTTCAGATTGGCGCAACTCATGATATCGTGCTGATAGATGCGCTGGCTGAAGGTATTGACCTTACCCCGCTGAAAAATCTTTTTGCAGATACAGCGGTGCTCAAGGTGTTTCATGCTGCCCGGCAGGATCTGGAAATTTTTCTGCATCTGTTTGATGCCTTACCGACTCCGCTTTTTGATACGCAAGTGGCTGCAATGGTGGCCGGGTTTGGAGATCAGGTTGGGTATGACAGTCTGGTTGGCTCTCTTACTGGGCATATGATTGATAAAAGCCACCGTTTTACAGATTGGTCTGTACGCCCCCTGTCTCCTGCTCAGCTTACATATGCTGCAGGCGATGTAACGTGGCTGCGCTTGGTTTATGAACGGCTTGTTAAAAAACTGGAGCAGGAACAGCGTTTGGATTGGGTTGCGGCAGAAATGGCCGAACTGGAAGATCCAGCCACATTTCGTCCCGATCCTGAAAAACAGTGGGAGCGTTTACGCGCCCGCACCAATAACCGGCGTATGCTTGCTGTTTTGCGTGCCATTGCAGCTTTGCGTGAGCGGGAAGCGCAACGGGTAAATGTTCCGCGCCAACGGCTTGTGAAAGATGAGAGTCTGCTGGAAATTGCTGCAACGACTCCTTCAACTCCCGAAGCTTTAACCCGTGTTCGGGGTGTTTCTCGCGGGTTGGCAGAAGGGCGTACAGGGCACGCCTTGTTGCAAGCTATCAAGCAGGCACAGGCTTTGCCAGACTCGGAGCTGCCGCGTTCTCCGCGTGGCAAAAGCAAAGATACGCCACGGCCTTCTGCATCGTTGGTGGCATTGTTGAAGGTGCTTTTAACATCTTGCTGTGAAAAGCACGATGTCGCCCCGCGTTTGGTGGCCTCTGCTGATGATCTGGACGCCTTGGCGTTAGATCCTTCTCAGCCTCATGCCGTGTTGGCCGGGTGGCGGCGCAAGGTGTTTGGTGAAACAGCGCAGGCTTTGTGCGAAGGGAAAATAGCCTTATGCGTAAAGTCTGGCCGCGTTGTGGCTATTCCGCAGAATATGGATGTGCCTTCCGCTTAAATAAAAGCAGAAGGCACAAAGCTGTTAGGCTTAGAAGCCCATTTCTTCCCACAGGTTGGAAAGTGGGCGCGCGCCGTAGTGTGAGATAATTTCAGAAGCAGCAACGGAAGCCAGACGGCCACATTCAGGCAATGTGCGGCCAGATGTCAGACCCGCCATAAAGCCAGCGGCGTAAGCATCTCCAGCACCTGTTGTATCCACAACCTGGGTTGGCACGGGGGCAACTTTGGTCATCTGTCCATCGTGCAGCACAACACTTCCTAAGCCGGAACGTGTGAGTGCTGCAAAGGTTGTGTCTTGCGCGGTATGGCGTGCGGCAACGTCAAAGTTTTCTGTTTCGTACAGAGCGCAGATTTCATCCTCATTTGCAAAAAGAATGTCTACATGGCCCTTCACAAGATCCAGAAAAGCCTGACGGTGACGGCCAACGCAGAACGGGTCTGAAAGAGAAAGAGCCACTTTGCGCCCGGCTGCGTGCGCCAGAGCTGCGGCGCGGCGGAATGCTTCCTGCGCATGCGGTGGGTCAAACAGATACCCTTCCAGATACACAATGCTGGAATCTGCAATCATGTCTGGCAGCACATCTTCTGGCGTAAAGCAGGTGCATGCACCCAGATAGGTTGCCATTGTGCGCTGCCCATCTGGCGTAACCATAACAATGCAACGTGCTGTTGGCAGGTTATCAAAAACCTGGGTGTTCAACGGCGCAGATGGAAAGGTAATGCCATTGCCACGCATATCTTCGGTAAACTGCTTACCGGCATCATCCCGCGCAACTTTACCCAGATAAGCAACGCGCGCGCCAAATTGGGCTGCTACAACGCAGCTATTTGCCACGGAACCGCCGCCCATAATTTGCTCTGGAGTAAGGAGAGCCTGCAATGTATTGGCCCGGTCTGCATCAATCAGCGTCATGCTGCCAGGGGTTAGGCCTTGTTTTTGTAGAAAAGTGGGTTCTACGCGGGCAAGAATATCCGTAATGGCATTACCAATGCCGAGGATGTCATATTTTACATCTGAAACAGTCATGATAGCGGAAGATTTTCCTGAAAAATTTCACATACCAACTGTTTCGCTACAGTGCTGCCATAAAAAGGGCAACACTAGGGCGTATGGAATGCTTGCCGCAGAACCGCTTGGCTGTATAAGAAAATGAGCACATGGCGAGACGGTTTGATGCGGGCGGGTGCCTGAGCAGTGGGGCCCGTCCAATAGTGAACAGCCAGCAAGGCGGGGGATTTTCTTGTTTAAAAGACGTAAGCCCGAAGATAATCGGCCATCTGAGCAGTCCGGTTCCGCCAGTCAGGCGGGCGCCCAGCGTTCCGCTGGCGGGTTTGGTTCCATTTTTTCTTCTAATCCAGCGGGAACGCCAGCAAAACCTGCGCCCCGCCCTGATACAGTAAAGGAGACCTCATCCATGGGTCGTGCGCCTCTTCCTTCCGGTTCCCCTCTTCCTTCCGGTGCGGGCTTGCCGCCATTTCCTGGTGCGGCCGCAGCGCGTGGTATGCCGCAGCAACCTCAGCAGCCTAAAAAGGATGAGCCGGAACAGCGCACCTTGGTGGTTGGGCGTGGCATTAGCGTGCAGGGAACCGTGCAGGATGCAGAACGCCTTGTGGTTGAAGGCACTGTTGAATCCAGCATGATTACAGCCAAGGAACTGGTGGTTAAGCCCGGTGGCTTGTTCCGCGGTGGTGTGGAAGTGGAAAATGCAGAAATTGCAGGCACCGTTGATGGCACGCTGACGGCGCGTGGTAGCCTGACATTGCAGGGTAGTGGCCGTTTGTTGGGTAAGGCTGCCTGCCATCGTCTGAAGGTTGAAGATGGTGGCCAGATTACTGGTCAGCTGGAAATGCTGAGCGGTGATTCCGCTTCCAAGCCAGCTTCTGCAACGCCGGCTCCAGAAAAGCCCGCAGCAGCAGCCGAAGGCTGATATTACAACGCCCCTGACTTGCCCCTGAAGGTCGGTTGTATAAGGCCTTCAGGGGATAGGGTTTATTATTTTAGAAAAACAAGGTTTAGGCGACGTTATCGCGCCTGTCACGCAGCCTTACATAGGCAATTTGCGCATGTTCCTCACAATACGGTTTGCCCGGTATTGGGGTGGCGCCACAAAAATGGAAGCCCGGCGTGCCGGGGTCTCCGATCGGCCAGCAGCAAGATGGGCCGCGGCGCTTTTGGGGTTCTGGATCAGAAATGCTGCGCAAAGGGGCCTTGGGCTTGCTTTTGCTGGAAGCCGCAGACTTTTCCTTTTTTGCAGGTTTTTCTTCTGCCACAGGGGCGGCAGTTGCAGCAGGTGGAGTTGAACGGGCAGGCGTAGGCGGTGTGGCTGTCTGTTTTTCTGTTTCACCTACCGGGGCTGCTTCGGCCTGTTTTACAGGCTGGGCAGGCGTTGCCGTTTGTGCCGTAGCAGGAGTGGCTGCTGCCGGGGTTTCAGCTTTCTCTGCTGTTTTGGGTTTGGCATTGCGCCGAATGGGGGATGGCCGTGGTGGCAATCCCAAACGGTGCGCCTTTCCGACAACCGCATTTTTGGTGATGGAAAGACGCCTACCAATTTCTGCCGTTGAAAGACCTTCCGCCCATAATGCCTTGAGCTGGGCGATAATTTCTTCGGTCCACTCCATTTACGGCCACCTTACTATAAATATTGCATCGTTCGCGGGTAAAATACCACGCTTTCAGTCGCGGATATATTACGGTGATGCCCGTTTCATCTCAAGAAGAAAGCCTGCAAGACAGGATACACCACAAGAATAAGTTGGGTATGGGGGTTAATCCGGCTTGCTTGGGGTATCTGATGTTCCCAGTAAATCATCTGTCAGTGTGATGGAAGATTGTGTGGGTGGAACAGGATGAATGGGTTTATGGCTAAAAGTTTTCCAGCCCACAAACAGGATGATGGCCAAGATAGGAATACAGGCTACAGAGAATGATCCTGTTGGGTAATCAAACGCCATAAGCACAATGATGCTACAAAAAAACAAAATGGTTGCCCAAGATGTAAAGGGTGCGCCTGGCATGGCAAATCCGGTGGGGGCAATACGGCCAGCATTAATGGCTTGCCGCAGCTTGATCTGGCTAAGCAGGATAAAGCACCAGGTGCTGATAATACCCAGAGAGGCCAGATTAAGAACAATTTCAAAGATTTGCGAAGGCAGCAGATAGTTCAGAAAAACGCCAACAAGGTAAATGCCCACGGTTGTCAAAATGGCGGCCGAAGGAACGGATTGCTTGCTCATATGCGTCAGATAACGCGGGGCTGAGCCATTAAGTGCCAGAGCGCGTAAAACGCGGCCCGTAGAATACAAGCCAGAGTTCAAGCTGGAAAGTGCTGCCGTAAGCACCACAATATTCATAATGGTATCCACGCCCGATATACCCAGATGTGAGAAAAATGTTACAAATGGGCTGGTGCCAGCCTGATAGGCAGACCAAGGCAGCAGAAGAACCAGCAGAGTAACAGTGCCAACATAAAAAATGGCAATGCGCCACATTACGTTATTGATGGCGGTGGGTAGAACGGTGCGTACATCTTGGCATTCACCAGCGGCAGTGCCGATCATTTCTATGCCTGAATAGGCAAAAATCACCCCTTGCGTGAGTGCTAACGCAGGCAGAATGCCATGGGGAAACCAGCCGCCATGCTGTGTAATCAGGTTCAAGCCTGTTGTGTGGTGATCTACTGGCACACGTAGGCCCAAAATGGCACTTCCGATCACAAGAAAGAGAACCAGAGCGACAATTTTGATAAGGGAAAACCAGAACTCCATTTCCCCAAACCATTTCACACCAATCAGGTTCATGCCGGTTATGAGCAAGAGCGCCAGCATGGCAAATACCCATTGGGGCATGTGCGCAAAAGTTCCCCAGAAATGCATGTAAAGTGCTACGGCGGTGATATCGACAATGCCTGTCATGGCCCAGTTGAAAAAAGACATGGCGCCAGCAATGTAAGACGCCTTTGGGCCCAGGAATTCTAAAGTATAGGAAACAAAGCTACCGCTAGTGGGGCGATACATAACCAACTCACCCAAAGCGCGCAGCATCAGAAAACAAAAAATCCCGCACACCAGATAAATAAGAGCTAATGAAGGTCCCACAGCCTGCAAGCGCCCACCTGCGCCTAAAAACAGGCCAGTACCAATAGCGCCACCAATGGAGATCATCTGGATCTGCCGTTTGTTAAGGGCGCGGTGATAACCTTCTGATGTATGTGATGGTGTTGCGTGCGGAGTAGATGTTTTGTCTGGCATACAAACATTCCATGCAGATAGAAATTCTGTATTTTCACAATAAATTGAAAATACAGAATCAATTTATACAGAAATGCAAAAGGTTATCTAAGTTCTTGCATATCAACCGTTATTTTAACGCAACATATAAAATAAGTGCTGTCAATCCAGCTTGTGGGTAGAGCTTGATCTTACAGAAGGTTTGAGAAGATTTTGCCGTGTGAAATGTCCAACCCGAACTGTTCACCTTCAGAAATTTCTGTTGGCATTGGTGTTGTAATATCAAGTGTTCTTTCGGTGGTCTGCACGGTATAATGATACAGCCCATTGGGGTTGCGGCTACGAGAAAGGATGCGCGCAGCACCTTGGCCGCTTATAAACTGCACATCGCAGGGGCGGATAAATGCGGTTGTTTTTCCGTTTTTTGCAGTTACCGGAAATGGCAGAGCATCTGTATCTTCAGGGATAAACTCTCCCTTTCGTATTTCTCCTGCAAATTCGAGTGTTTCCCCCAGAAACTGCATGACAAACGGTGTTTGCGGAGAGGTATTCAGGGTGTCAGCGTCAGCATCTTGCACAATACGGCCATCCTGCATAACCACAAGCCTATCAGCGATATCCAAGGCCTCTTCATGATCATGAGTAACCAGAATAGTTGTAAGCCCCAGCTTATCATGGAGTTCTCGTAACCATCGGCGGATGGTACGGCGTACAATCGGGTCTAACGCTCCAAAGGGTTCATCTAACAAAAGCAGCTTGGGTTCTGTTGCAAGGGCGCGCGCCAGAGCAACACGTTGCCGCTGTCCACCAGAAAGTTGATCTGGGCGCGCATCCGCCAAATGCGGAAGCTGTATAAGTTCAAGCAAGTCTTGCACGCGGGCCGCAATAGCTGTGCGATCTGGGCGCTGCTTACGTGGCAGAACATCAAGCCCAAAAGAAATATTGCGCGCCACGCTCATATGCCTGAACAACGCATAGTTCTGGAAAACAAAGCCAGTTTTGCGTTTTGGAAGATCAGAATGACCAATGGGGAGGTTATCAATTAGCAACTGCCCTTCATATACCGGAGCCAGGCCACCAATAGCGCGTAGTAAAGATGTTTTGCCTGCGCCAGAAGGGCCAACCAATGCAATAAAGGCGCCGTCTTCAACTGTCAGATTGATATTATCCAAAATCTTACGGGTGGAACCAGGAGCATATTGAGTAAAAGAGTGCAGGTTAACGCTCATGAAGGCTGTTTCCTAAAAGAATGCTCAAATATTGTGCGAAGCAAAACTGTGCTCATGGCACACAAGGCCAGAAGTGCCGCCATGCTGAAGGCGGCTACGGTTTGATATCCATTGTAAAGTGTTTCGATATGTAAGGGCATGGTTTCTGTAACACCTGGGATATGGCCTGAAACAACGGAAACAGCACCAAATTCACCAATGGCGCGGGCGGTAGTAAGCAGGATGCCAGAAAGCAGGGCCCAGCGTGCATCTGGCAGGGTGACTTGCCACAAGGTTTGCCAGAAATTTGCACCCAGCAAAAATGCGGCTTCTTCTGCATCGCGGCCTTGCTGTTCCATATAGGGCATAAGAGTACGCGTGACGTAAGGAAACGTTACAAACAGGGTGGCCAGCACGATGCCGGGCACGGCAAAGGCAATTTGCATATTATGGGCAGCTAACCAATTACCCCACCAACCTTCCTGCCCAAACAACAATAGCCATATGAGACCGGCAATGACGGGGGATACACTGATAGGAAGTTCTATCAACATGATGAGAAAGCGTTTGCCTACAAAAGAATATTTTGTCAGGCACCAAGCCGCCGCAATGCCGCCAAGTGTGTTTGTTACGGTCACAATTACGGTAACAAACGCGGTTAACCGAATAGCAGAGAGGGCATCCGGTTCCAGCAAGGCAGACAGGGCGGCATGAAACCCTTGCCTGAGTGCTTCTGTAAAAATGAGCACAAGTGGCAGCAGAAGCATCAGCAGCACAACAGCGTAACTGCACCCGCAAAGAATAAAGCGGTTTATGGAAAAGCGTGCGGTTGTCATTTTACCTCTTCCATAACAAGTCCGCGTGAAACACGTAGGCGTAAGAAACTCACACCTCCCAAGCAAACCAAAGCGGTGAGTAGAAGCAGAACAGCAATAGTTGTTGCGCCAGAATAATCGAATTCCTGTAGACGCATTACAATGAGCAGAGGGGCGATTTCACTGCGGAAAGGTTGATTGCCTGCAATAAAGATAACGGAGCCATATTCACCAATACAGCGCGCAAAGGCCAACCCAAAACCGCTTAATGTTGCAGGAAGAATGGCGGGCAGAATAACACGATAAAATTTCTGAAAAGGCGTTGCCCCAAGCAAGAAGGCTGCTTCTTCTATCTCTGATGGAAAATTTTGTAATACGGGTTCAATGGTGCGTACCAAAAATGGTAGGCCCACAAACATCAGGGCAATAACAATACCAGTTGGTGTAAAAGCCACTTGTAAACCAGCATGTGCTAGCAGCTTTCCCATCCAGCCATTAGGCCCGTACAAAGTTGCAAGAGTAATGCCAGTTACAGCTGTGGGGATAGCAAAAGGCAGATCAATGCAGGCGTTGATAATTTTATAACATGGCGGACGAAGCCGCACCAATGTCCACGCCAACAGAATGCCTAACGGTAAATCAAGCAAAGCTGCAAAAAGCGCACAACCAAAGCTAACACGAAAGGCGGCAAATACCCGGGTATCATGCAGGGTTTGCAAGATAGCCGTTGTACCATCCTGCCACGGGCGTACTATAAGGGCCAACAAGGGCAGAATAACAAGCAATCCTACCCATAAAAGCGTGATGCCAAAGGTAAGCGGAAAGCCGGGTAGAGTATGGCGGCGCAGAAAAAACATGGGCAAGCAGATAAATCCATCGTGGAGGCGCGTTATACATATGATTTGTTTTGAAAATGGAATATGCCATGCAGCATACTCTAGGGGTCAAACCATGCTGGGTCTTCAGAGCCTTTCCTTACGCTGAATGTTATTAAAACCTATCCTATCGCAGGAAATAACAAAATACGAAAAATATACGTGCTAAGGGTTTTCCGCGATTCTTTAGGGGGATGATCAGTGAGCTAAAAATTTTTCTAAGCGGAGAAATTTTATTAATGCATTGATTAAAAAGAAAAAATTAACATGCAAAAAATTTTGTTGTTAAAAAAAATAACCATTTTTTATGGTTTATTATTGCGTAGTTGTGTGTTTGCACATAATGTCTTTTCAAGCTACAACGCGGCAGAATCACAAAGGGTGATATGCATGTATCCGGTTTGTTTACGAATGTGCTGTGCGGTTCGATGTCGTGCAGCCAAGGTGTCTGAAGATACACCTGTTTTCTTTTTCTGATCTGGCCGGATAATCAGTTTGCCGGCTGGGTGTTTCTTTATCCAGAGGCATTAAAATGCTGGAATCTCAGATTGTCGAAGTAAACGGTACTTTTTTGGGTACTGTTATTTTAGAAGCAGACCGTTCTACGCGTCGTTTTTATGCGGCGCATGAAAGCGTAAAATCTTTACATAACAGCAGATTTACGCAGGCAGATAATCCAATATTGTCTGTTACATGTGTGTTTCGCCGTGTAGGCCAAGGGCGGGGTGGAATGCGCGCCTAAAAACAGGTTTTCGTGTATTGCAACAGCCAAGCCTATCTATTGTGTGTATGCAGAAATAAAAACCTTTCCAAACAGTGTTTTATGTTTTGACAGGAAGGGATACTGCAAGCTAAATAGTTTTTGGTTCGAAATAATATACGTAAAATTGTATTCAAGTAAAGCAACAAGTATTTCCCGTGTGGGATAAAAACAACCAAAAAGGTTGTTGGGGGCGCTTAATGACTGGTTCCGTTCGCTCTGGTTTTTTGCTGACAACAGCCATATCTGGTCTGTTTTTTCCATGCGTATTGCATGCAGAAACATCGGAGTCTGAAGTTGCAGCCTTGCGGCGTGAAATGGCCATGATGCGCCGTGATATGCAGGGTGAAATTCATCGCTTGCAAATGCGTGTTGCGCGCTATGAGCATGTTGCGCAGGGTAAGGGAAATACCGCCAAGGTGGCATCTGGTGCTTCGCATCCACATCTTGTGGCGGCTGGGCCAGAAGAGCCCCAGCCAGTATTTGCAGAAGAACCTTCTCATCCTGTGCATCATGGCCCCCGCACAGGTTCGGAAGCGCATCCTGCTTTGCCGGAAGGCCCAGTTGCTTCTTGGGCAGAGTTTAAGGCTGCTTCTGCAAAGGAAGAAACGGTCCATATTGGTGGCATTCAAGTTGGTTTTCCAAAAGGACGCCCAACTATTGCTTCGGATGATAAAGCCTACGCATTTTCCATTGGCTTGTTAGCTCAGGAAGATGTGGGTGGGTTTTTTGGAATGTCTCCACGAAATGGAGAAACCAAAGGGAATTTCAATTCATTAACACAAAATGCGCGTCGTCTGCGGCTCTATCTTTCATGGCGGTATAAAGACTGGGTTGTGAACGTAACGCCAGATTTTGGGTCCAGCAGTGTTGATGGAACAGTGGGCTTGTTTGAAGCAAACCTAAACTACACAGGATTGCGGAACACAACGCTTACAGTTGGGTATTTTCAGCCGCGTATGGAAGAAGAAAGTGCGGAGCGTTCAGGCGCTTTCGAATTTTTGGAACGCCCAACTATTGTGGATCTGGTGCGTAACCTTGCTGGTGGTGTGGCACGCTTTAGTGTTGGTGGTGAGCATTACGAAAAACGCTGGCTTGTTTCCGGCTATTTCACGGGGCAGAAGTTTGGGGATCGCTCCAAGGATACCACAATTGTTGATAGTCAGACAGGCGCAGTTATCCGTGCAGCGGGTCGTCCTTATGTCTCAAAGGATATAGATGTGCATGTGGGAGCTGGAGCAACTTCTGTATTCAAGGTTAATGAAAACAGTAGTGGACGCCAGTTGAAATTGTCAGACAACATGGAAGTGCCTTTGGGGGAAACCAGTTTGCTAACATCAGGAGCCCTTACGGATGTTGCGCAAATCTGGGCCGCTGGGCCACAGTTGGCTTTGCGTTGGAAACGCTTTTTGCTGAAAGGTGAATATTATCATATTGGCGTACAGCGTGACCATCAGGCGCAAACTGTTCATTTACCGTCTTTGGGTTTTGATGGTTGGTATGTGGCGGCAAACTATACAATTTTGGGAACACCAAGATCTTATAGTGAGAAAACGGCAGCATTTACTACACCCGGCGTAACGTATGACTTTGATCCGGCAACCGGCCACTGGGGTGCGCTGGAAGTTAGCGGGCGTTGGAGTGTAACAGACTTGTACGGTACGGAAAACCAAGGTGGAGCAGGTATTAACGGAAACCAGCAAACAGTCTGGCAGGGTGGATTTAACTGGTATCCTAATAGGCATATCAAGGTGATGTTGGATTACGCACACTTTATTGTATCACGCTCCAAGGGCGTATCTGGTGGCGTTAATCTGTTTGGGCGCGATGGAAATGCAGTTGTTGGCCGCGTGCAGGCGGCATTCTGAAAAACTGGTTTGAAGGTCTCATAATCATGAAAAATACAACCTTTTCTTTTTCTCGTCGTCACTTGCTTGTTGGGGCTGCTGCTTTAGGGGGTGGTGCCTTCTTGGGTGTACATGCAAAACAGGCGCAGGCTGCTTCTTTTAACCTTCTGAATGTATCCTACGATCCAACGCGTGAATTATATGCTGAAGTGGACAAGGCTTTTGCAAATACATGGCATCAGACACATCCAGAAGATAATGTAACTGTAAAAACAGCACATGGGGGATCTGGCGCGCAGGCGCGTTCTGTTCTGGAAGGTGTGCCAGCAGATGTGGTCACATTAGGTTTAGCTTATGATATTGATTTGCTTGCACAAAAAGGCCTGATTGCTACAGATTGGCAAACACGTTTGCCGCATAATTCTACGCCTTATACCAGCACAATTGTTTTTCTTGTGCGCAAGGGAAATCCGAAAAACATTAAGGATTGGCCAGATCTTGTGCGTGATGGTGTGCAGGTTATTACCCCCAACCCTAAAACTTCTGGGGGAGCACGTTGGAATTATTTGGCTGCGTGGGGATGGGCGTTGCATCAGAATAATGGTTCAGAAGATGCAGCAAAAACTTATCTCAAAAGCTTATTCAAGCATGTTCCCGTTTTGGATACTGGAGCACGTGGCGCAACAAACAGTTTCGTACAACGCCATTTAGGTGATGTTTTGCTGGCGTGGGAAGATGAAGCGTTGATGGCAGCACGTGATATCGGGCCAGATCAGTTTGATATTGTCGTACCCTCACAAACTATTCTTGCAGAACCTCCTGTTTCTTTGGTGGATAAAAATGTGAAGGCACATGGTACAGAAGCTGTTGCCAAAGCATATTTAGAGTTTTTGTTTAGTCCGGAAGGACAAAAAATTGGTGCCAAACATTATTTTCGTCCGGTAGATCCGGCAGTGTTGGCGGACTATGGGCAGGTGTTTCCAAAGGTCGAAACATTTGATGTCGCTAGTCTGGGGGGATGGACAAAGCTACAAAAAGACCATTTCTCAAACGGTGGTATTTTTGACAGCCTTTATAGATAGATATCTATCTATAAAGTATTTTTTTGATATTAGATGAAAGATGGCGCTGGCATGTATTGCTGGCGCCATGTTCGTGGGGAAACACCGCTCCATTTGCGGAATGCTCTGCTGAACGCACTCGTTTCTGAATATCCCAGTAGTCTGGCAATTTGGCTGATATCATTTTCTGGTTGTTGTAGAAACACACATGCCTGTTTATAGCGCGTGGTTTCTACCAGATCAGAATAAGATATTCCAAGATATGCAAGTCTTCTCTGCAAAGTCCAAACCGGCATGTTCAAGCGCGCAGATAATTGGGTTAGATGGCCGCCTTCTGGTAAAATTTCTTCAAGTGCTAACAAAACATGCTCTTTAAAAGATATGTGCGGATGAGGTGTGCTGTATCCGTTGCGAGAGAGTGAGATCAGAGACGCTTTTACAATTTCCAGCGTATGCGGTTGTGCGTCTGGCATCGCGCATTCCAAACCAACATCACGGAAAATAAGAGCATTGGTCGGGCGGTCAAAGTGGATAGCAGCTTGAAAGGCATCTTGGTGCTCGTGCGCCTGCTCTGGTTGCGCATGTGCAAAATGCACTTCTTCTGGTTGCCACGTAGGCCCTAAAGCATAGCGTAGCACATTACAAAACATGCCTAGTGTAAGTTCTGCATCTTGCCGTCGTTCTGTAATGGTTGGGTCTGTAATAGCGTATTCAAGCTGCAATAGGTTGCCTTGGCGCACAAGGCGTGTGTGCGTGCAGCTTTGATGGTAAATGAAATGCGTTGCAAGGTTATGAATGGCGTCTTTTACCGTGGGTGAAAGAAGCGCCACAAACCCGATTAACCCCAATGTTTGTGGTTGAAACTGCTGCCCAAACCATAGCCCCAGATTACCGTTCTGGGTTTCCTTCGCGGCTTCAGTAAACAGGCGGCAATACGCGTTCAGGTTTAGCATATCCGTGGGCAAGGCTAATTTGCCCGGAGCCAACCCAGCGCGGCCAGCAATGCGGTCAATATCCCCCCCATGGCTTGTAATAAAGCCTTCTGCGCCAGAAGCAGCGGCGGCCATAACACCAGAGGCAGAAAAGGCGGGCAGGGGAGACATTGCTATCCTTTGTTTAAAGCGAGAGTGTGATCTGCAGCCTGCTTTGTTATGAAATGTTAAAAATATGTAGCGAGCAGTCAAGTCGCAAATCATTTCCATATGATATCATTCCGAAGTAGATATGATTTTAATGCATGCAGAAAGTGAGTCCTATCTCTTTCGTGTGTAGCTAAGGAGTTCCTTCAATGGTGTATCGTTGCATTCTGGGAGGTGAGACATACAGCTTCGATGATCTGAAAACGTTGCTGGCAGTTGCATCATCCGAACGCTCGGGAGACCAGTTGGCCGGTGTTGCGGCGCAGTCGGATGTACAGCGCATAGCTGCACGTTATGCCTTGGCGGATCTACCATTGCAGACATTTTTGGACGTTGCGCTCGTTCCGTATGAGGAAGATGAGGTAACGCGCCTTATTATGGATACGCATGATAAGGCCGCCTTTGCACCGCTTGCACATATGACAGTCGGTCAGTTTCGGGATTGGCTGCTCTCGCACGAAGCTGATACCGCAACACTTGCTGCTGTTGCACTGGGTATCACGCCAGAAATGGCTGCGGCAGTTAGCAAGTTGATGCGTAATCAGGATTTAATGAGCGTAACGCGCAAAATTCGTGTGATCACGGGTTTTAGAAATACCATTGGTTTAGAAGGATGTTTGTCCTCTCGCTTGCAACCTAATCACCCTACGGATGATCTTAAGGGAATTGCTGCGTCAACACTGGATGGTTTGTTGTACGGTATGGGTGATGCTGTTATTGGCATTAACCCAGCTACAGATAGTGTAGCAAATGGCATGGCTTTACTGGATATGTTGGATCATGCGCGCCAGCGCTATGATATTCCGACACAGACCTGTGTGCTCACGCATGTAACCAATACATTGGAAATCATGAATAAGGGCGGAGCAGTAGATCTGGTTTTTCAATCTATTGCAGGTACACAAAAGGCCAATGAAGGATTTGGAATTAACCTTTCTATTCTGGCAGAAGCGCAAGATGCTGCGCTAGGGCTTAAACGTGGCACGGTTGGCCAGAATGTCATGTATTTTGAGACGGGCCAAGGGGCGGCTCTTTCAGCCAATGCGCATCATGGTATGGATCAGCAAACAGCAGAGGCGCGGGCTTATGCTGTTGCGCGTGCGTATAATCCCTTACTGGTAAACACAGTTGTTGGATTTATTGGCCCTGAATATCTGTATGATGGTAAGCAGATTATCCGTGCCGGTTTGGAAGACCATTTCTGTGCCAAGCTGTTAGGTGTGCCAATGGGGTGTGATGCCTGTTACACTAACCATGCTGAGGCGGATCAGGATGATATGGATAACCTGATGGTGCTGCTTGGCGCAGCGGGTATTACCTTTCTGATAGGTGTGCCAGGCGCTGATGATGTGATGCTGAATTATCAGAGTCTTTCGTTTCATGACATTCTGACATTACGCAACTTGCTAGGGCTAAAGCCCGCTCCAGAATTTGCGACATGGTTGGAGCAAATGGAACTGTATAACGGCAAGCACAACCGCATGCGGGAACTAGCGCCGGGGCAAACCCGCCTTGGGCAGTTGGTTGGTGCAGTATGATAGATAAAAAACTGCTTTCTACGGGACCATCCATGCCAGAAAAACGTGATGACTGGCAAGATTTACGCCAGTTTACGCGGGCTAGAATTGGCTTGAGTCGTTCAGGAAATGCACAATGCACAAAAGATGTTTTGGCGTTTCAGGAATCGCATTCCAAGGCTCGGGATGCTGTGCATATTCCTTTGGATATTGCCTATTTACAGGCAGAAATGGGAGATGCGCCAATTATCTGCGTTTCCAGCCAAGCGCCAGATCGGCAAACTTATTTGCGCCGTCCAGATCTGGGGCGCAAGCTGAATGGTGCATCACTTGAGGTTTTGCCTCATGCAGACTGGGATGTTGTCTTTGTTGCAGCGGATGGACTGTCTTCTATTGCAATACAGAAAGAAGCCCTGCCGCTGTATCGGGCGATGTGCAAACGGTTGCTGGGGTGGCGTATTGCACCTTTGGTTGTGTCAACGCAAAGCAGAGTAGCTTTGGGTGATGAAATTGCCCAGACAATGGGCGCAAAAATTGTTGTCATGATGATTGGGGAGCGCCCCGGCTTAAGTGTTGCCGACAGTATGGGGGTGTATCTGACATATGCGCCTTATGTAGGCTGCCCAGATTCTTCCAGAAACTGTCTCTCAAATATTCATACATATGGCCTTTCTACGTCTGCTGCGGCTGACAAACTCACCTGGTTGATGCAGGAAGCCATGCGTTTGAAAGAAACAGGAATTGGTTTGAAAGATTCTTCCCCAGAGAATGGAATAATCGAAAATACACCGAAGATTTCTTGATAATTCTCTGACACAAAAGGATGTACTGAAGCATGGGTGAGGGTTCAACGCATCTCAACAAATCTCTAAGCACGTTCCATCTATGGGGTATTGCTGTTGGTCTGGTTATTTCCGGGGAGTATTTTGGCTGGAGCTATGGCTGGGGTACCGCTGGAACTTTAGGGTTTTTGGTAGCCACAGTTTTTGTGGCGATTATGTACACGGCTTTTATCTTCAGTTTTACAGAACTTACCTGTGCCATCCCGCATGCTGGTGGCCCATTTGCTTATAGTTTTCGTGCATTGGGGCGTTGGGGTGGTTTGTTAGCAGGGCTTGCCACGCTGGTTGAATTTATTTTTGCCCCCCCAGCCATTGCGTTGGCTATTGGCGCGTACCTGAATGTGCAGTTTCCAAACCTTTCCCCTAAAGTTGCGGCGTTGGGAGCGTATTTGGTGTTCATGACACTAAATATTGTGGGGGTGCATATTGCTGCTACATTTGAACTGTTTGTAACAATAGCTGCCATTATAGAGCTTCTTGTGTTTATGGGGGTCGTGGCACCAGCCTTTTCATGGCATAACTTTCTGCAGAATGGCTGGGGCGTTGCACCGCATTTTGGCTGGACAGCTCTGGGCGGTATTTTTGCAGCCATTCCATTTGCTATCTGGTTTTTTCTGGCCATTGAAGGCGTGGCTATGGCAGCAGAAGAAGCAAAAGATCCGCGCCGTTCCATTCCCATCGCTTATATTGCAGGTGTGCTTACGCTTGTTTCATTGGCATTTGGTGTCATGCTTTTTGCTGGTGGTGTGGGGGATTGGCATACGCTTGCCAATTTGAATGATCCTTTGCCACAAGCCATGAAGGCCGTTGTGGGCAGCAACAGCGGATGGTTGCACATGTTGGTGTGGCTGGGGCTGTTTGGTTTGGTTGCCTCCTTGCATGGTATTATCATGGGGTATGGTCGGCAGATATTTGCATTGGCGCGTGCAGGGTTCTTGCCTGCTGTGTTGGGCAAGTTGCATCCACGTTTCAAAACGCCTTATACGGCCACGCTGGCTGGTGGCAGTATCGGGATTGCAGCTATCTTTTCGGATGACATTATCTCTATCAATGGGCAGTCTTTAACGGCCACATTGGTTACGATGTCTGTGTTTGGCGCTTTGACTATGTATCTGCTGAGTATGATCAGCTTGTTTCGTTTGCGCCTGAAAGAACCTGCTTTGTCTCGCCCCTATCGGGCGCCGTTGTATCCGGTTTTGCCAGCTATCGCGTTGCTTGGTGCCATTATTTCACTTGTAGCGGTTATTTATTATAATCTTACGATATTTTTCATATATGTTGGGTTTATCGCGGTTATTACATGTCTTTTCATGGCGTTTTCCCGCAAATCACAATCAGATATTTAATGCTGCTAGAGATTATATAATAAAGCATTGCTGGATTAGATTTTATTAGCCTTTTACTATTGTGTTATAACGTTTGAGTATGCTCAGGCGTTATAACACATTTTATTTTTAATCACTTTATCCTTGCGTAAATTGAGAATGTAAATGCATCTCAAGCCTTGTATGTGGTGTCATGCAAAGGCATATAATCACGCAAAAGTGATCATAACACGACAAGATACAGACTGCTATGCCGGAAGTTCCTAGACCTCGGTAGGATTGTTGCGTTTCAGGCAAGCCAGATATGAATATAGTGTTTGACAAGCCGCAAATTTGTGCAAGAAACAGGACTAAAATGATCTTGTTTATGCGGTTTTGAATTGCATTCTGAATGGCTTGCATTGTTCAGGTAAAATATGTGGTTTTTTGCAGGTACAGGGTGAGTAAGATGTTATTTTAAAACAGTATCTGCAGATGTTGGAGCAACGATTATTTCAAAATTTCTTAAAAGGATTCCCTGATGAAGCGGGAAGTCAGTAGTCTAACCCATGCTGCTGTTGTGGGTGTGCTTATAGGGCTGTCAGGATGCGATCAAAAGGCATCTGCCCCTGAAATGCCGCCGCAAAGTGTGCAGATTCAGGTTATGAAAAAGCAGTCTGTTGCGGTGCATACCTCTCTTCCCGGTCGTACGGATGCTTTTGAAATTGCACAGGTTCGCCCGCAGGTTACAGGTGTTATTGAAAAACGGTTGTTCCGCGAAGGTGCGGATGTTGTTGCAGGCCAACAGCTGTACCAGATTGATCCTTCACGTTATAAAGCGGTGTATGACACAGCTCGTGGGCAGTTGGCAGAAGCTCAGGCTGCCGAGGTTACAGCGCGCGCCAAGCTGAACCGCTACCGTGGGCTTGTGCAGTCTCATGCTATTAGCCAGCAGGACTATGATGATGCCCTGGCAGCGGAAAAGGAAGCCCAAGGGCGTATCCTAAACGCGCAGGGGCAGGTAGAAAGCGCACAGGTAAATCTGGGCTATACAAAAATGTATGCGCCTATTTCTGGCCGGATCAGCCGTACGCTGATAACCGTTGGTGCGTTGGTTACCGCAAACCAGACAGATAATACGGCCATTATCACGCGGCTGGATCCCATATATGTTGACGTTAATCTGCCTGCCATCACGCTGTTGCGCCTTAAGCGTGAACTGGCGGAAGGGCGTATTCAACGGCAGGAAGATGGTAAGGTTCCGGTACAGGTTACGCTAGAAGATGGCTCTGTATATGAACACACAGGCCAGATGGCGCTTTCTGAAGTAAACGTGGATACGGCTACGGCCACTGTTATCGTACGCGCTATTATGCCCAACCCAGATAAGCTGTTGCTCCCCGGTATGTACGTACACGCCCAGTTGGATGAGGGTGTGGACCCCGGAGCGCTTGTTGTGCCGCAAGATGCCGTAACCCGTAATACACATGGGGACCCGCAGGTGTGGGTGGTGAAACCCGATAACACGGTCGATTTACGCCAGATCACCACGGGGCAAACCGTTGGCACCAATTGGATTGTGACATCCGGGCTAAAGGAAGGCGAACGGATTGTTGTGGAAGGGCTGCAGAAAGTAACGCCCGGAGCCAAGGTTGATCCGCATGAAGATGCATCTCAGCCCGCAGCCAAAGCCACCAGCCCCGTAGATCAGAACTCTCAAAAGAGCCAGTAACCAGCATGAGCCTTTCACGCTTCTTTATTGATCGGCCAATTTTTGCGTGGGTGATCAGTCTTATTATTATGCTGGTTGGGGGGCTGTCTATTTTTCGGCTGCCTATTTCCCAGTACCCCAGCATTGCGCCGCCGCAAATTGCCATCAGTGTAACGTATCCGGGTGCTTCGGCCGATACGGTGAATGATACTGTTGTGCGCCCGATCTTGCAGCAGATGTTCGGGCTGGATCATCTGGAATATATTTCTGCGCAGTCTTACGCATCGGGCCAGATGGAAATTGATCTGACCTTTGCGCAGGGGACAGATCCAGACATTGCTCAGGTGCAGGTTCAGAACAAGCTCCAGCTTGCCCAGCCAAAACTGCCAACAGAAGTGACTGCTCAGGGTTTGAGCATTACCAAGGCGGTTAAGAACTTCATGCTTGTGGTGGCCTTTATTTCCACCGATGGCAGCATGAATGGTGGCGATATTGCAGATTATGTGGCGTCTAATATTTCCGACCCGCTCAGCCGTGTTTCCGGTGTGGGTGATCATACGCTGTTTGGGTCTGAATACTCCATGCGTATCTGGATGGATCCGGCCAAGCTGTTCAACTATGGCCTGACCGTAAGAGATGTTGAAACCGCCATTCAGAACCAAAATATCCAGCTTTCATCGGGTGAGCTTGGTGGTTTGCCTGCAACCAAAGGTATTCGGCTGGATGCCACTATTATTGGTCCGCAGCGTCTGACATCTCCAGAAGAGTTTGAAAGAATTCTGCTGAAAGTGCAGCCCGATGGTTCTCAGGTGCGTATCCGGGATATTGCCAAGGTTGAACTTGGGCCGCAGACCTACAACACCAACTCCTATTATAATAACATGCCGGCTTCTGGCATGGCGCTTAAGCTGGCACCGGGTGCAAACCAGATTGCAACAGAAGCCGCAGTGCGTGCCCAGTTGCATGAGCTGGAACAGTTTTTCCCGCCGGGTTTGAAAACCGTTTACCCGCTGGATACCGAGCCGTTTATTACCCTTTCTATTGGGGAGGTGGTTGAAACGCTGCTGGAAGCCATTGGCCTTGTCTTTTTGGTTATGCTGGTGTTTTTGCAGAACTTCCGCGCCACGCTTATTCCCACCATTGCGGTGCCTGTTGTGCTGCTGGGTACGTTCGGGCTGCTGAATCTTTTGGGCTATTCCATCAACACACTTACCATGCTGGCCATGGTGCTGGCTGTTGGCCTGCTGGTGGATGATGCCATTGTGGTGGTGGAAAACGTTGAACGTGTGATGACGGAAAAGCAGCTTTCCCCGCGTGAGGCTGCCCGTGTTTCCATGGATGAAATCTCTGGCGCGCTTGTAGGTATTGTGCTGGTTCTGTCGGCTGTTTTCCTGCCTATGGCTGCATTTTCTGGTTCTGTCGGGGTTATTTATCGGCAGTTTTCTATCACCATTGTTGCGGCCATGTGGCTTTCTGTGCTGGTGGCGATGGTGCTTACGCCAGCCCTGTGCGCCACTATGCTCAAACCCGGTCAGCATGAAAAAACTAAAGGTCTGGCTGGGTGGTTTAATCGCCATTTTACAAGGCTGACCAATGGTTATCTTGGGGGGGTAAACTACCTTCTGCGGCATTTTATGCTCACAATGGGGGCTTTTGTTCTTATTACAGCGGCTGTGGTTGTTCTGTTTCTCCGGGTTCCCGGTGGCTTTTTGCCGGATGAAGATCAGGGGCTCATTTTTGGGCAGATCACCATGCCGCCCAATGCCCCCATGGAAAAAACAGCCGAGATCAATCATGCTGTTGCAGACTATATTCTTAAGACGGAAGCAGATTCTGTTGAATCCGTTTATTCTGTAAACGGGTTTAACTTTGCCGGGCAGGGCCAGAACTCTGGCGCGTTCTTTATCCGTTTGAAGGATTGGTCTGTCCGCCCGAAAGCATCCCAATCTTCTGCTGCAATTGCCATGCGGATTATGATGCACTTTTGGGGCAGCCCTAAAGCACAGATTCTGGCCTTTAACCCGCCAGCGGTTCTGGAATTGGGGAACGCAACAGGCTTTGACCTTGAGTTGGAAGACCGTGCGCATCTAGGCCACCAAAAATTGCTGGAAGCCCGTAACATGGTGCTGGGCCTGGCTGCCCAGGACCCCAGCCTGTTGGCTGTGCGCCCGAATGGTATGGAAGATGCAGGCCAGTACCATCTGGATATTGACCGGGAAAAAGCAAACGCTCTTGGTGTGACTATTGATGATATCAATACCACTATTGAAGGGGCACTGGGCTCTATTTACGTCAACCAGTTTACGCGCAATGACCGTGTAAAGCAGGTATATATCCAAGGTGTTGCCAGTTCCCGCATGCAGCCGCAGGATCTGGACAAATGGTATATCCGAAACTTCACGAACACGTTGGTGCCGCTGAATGCTTTTGTAAGCGCCCACTGGATTTCTGGTCCGCAGAAGGTTGAAAATTATAATAGCTTCAACGCTTTTGAAATTCTGGGCCAACCGGCTGCGGGTTATAGCTCTGGCCAGGCGCTGGCGACAATTACCAATATCCTGAAAAAACTGCCCGCAGGCATCGGGTATGAATGGACGGGTCTATCTTTTGAGCAGAATGCGTCTGGGTCTTCTACAGGGCCACTTTATGCTCTGGCCATGATCGTTATTCTGCTGTGTCTGGCAGCATTGTACGAAAGTTGGGCCATTCCGCTGGCGGTTCTGCTGGTTATTCCGCTGGGGGTTGTTGGCGCAATTATTGCAACATTAATGCGCGGCTTAGCGAACGACGTCTATTTCCAGGTGGGGCTGCTCACAACAGTTGGGCTGGCAGTTAAGAACGCTATTCTGATTGTTGAATTTGCCAAAATGGGCTTTGAGCAAGGCAAAACCTTGGAAGAGGCTGTTCTAACGGCTGCGCGGGAACGCTTGCGCCCCATTTTGATGACATCCATTGCCTTTGTGGTGGGGGTATTTCCACTGGCTATCGCATCAGGGGCAGGGTCTGCCGCGCGTGTTGCTATTGGCACGGCTGTAGTGGGTGGTATGGCTTCGGCAACGTTGCTGGCTGTTTATTTTGTGCCTGTGTTCTTTGTGGTTGTTCTTCGGCTTTTCAAGGTGAAGCGCATCAACGAACGCACAGATCCGCATGCCCAGATTATGAATTCTGACGGACACGAGTAAAATTATGACGCATTTTTCCGCATCCCGTCAGTCGCGCCTGTATCGTCAAGTTGCATGTTTTGCGGTGGCTGTCGGGCTTTTGGGTGGCTGCACTATGATACCCAAATACAAGCGGCCACAACCGCCGCTTGCACAAACATGGGCAGATTATCAGCACACAGATAATGCCATGCTGCAAAAGGCCGCATCTGATATTGGCTGGCGAGACTTCTTTATAGACCCGCGTTTGCAGCAGTTGATTACCATTGCCCTGCGTGAAAACAGAGATATCCGGCAGGCGGCGGCCAGCATTGTAGAAGCGCAGGGGCGTTATGATATCCAGCATGCAGGCTTGTTTCCCAGCATTGGGGCAACTGGTGGGCCAATGTATCAGGCTCCATCTGATGCCGCGGGTTTGAGCTTTGCGCCTGGTTTGGATTCAGCCCAAACAGGTACGGGTATGGCGCGTAATCCGTTCCGTTTTTATCAGGGTGGTATTGGGTTTTCGGCTTATGAAATTGATATTTTTGGCCGCATCCGTTCCCTTAGCCGAGAAGCGGCAGAAGAAACACTGGCCCAGCAGGAAAACTTTAGGGGGGTGACCATCAGCATTATTGCGCAGGTTGCCAACGCATATATTGCGTGGTTGGGTGATAAGCAGGATGTTATACTTGCGCAAAATACGTTGGGAAGCCAGCAAGGCACATTGCAGCTTATCCAAGATAAATATAACCACGGAGAAGCCGATCTGCTGACTGTCAGGCAGGCAGAAACGCAGGTTGCACAAAGTGCTGGCCTGTTGGCTGATTCTCAAAGAAAGGTGGAGCAGGATGAAAACCTTATCAGCTTGCTGATAGGGGCGCCCATTCCTGCTGATTTGCCGCCGCCTTCCAATTTGGGGCAGCAAACTGTTCTGGCGGATGTGCCTGCTGGTTTACCATCAGATTTGCTGAACCGCCGACCTGATATTGTGCAGGCTGAACATGATCTGTTGTCTGCGCAGGCAGATATTGGTGCAGCGCGTGCCGCGTTTTTCCCGCGTATTACACTTACGGCCAGTGATGGTATTTCCAGCTTGCAGTTTCATAAACTGTTTACATCTGCGGCAACCACTTGGGGGGTGAACCCAAACATTCAAATTCCTTTGTGGACGTGGGGGCAGAATTCAGGGAACCTGAAAGCCTCTAAAGCGCGCCGGGATAGCAAAATTACAGCCTACGAAAAAACAGTGCAGACAGCATTCCGAGAAGTTGCTGATGCGCTGGCTGGAAGAAAGGCGTATCTGGATGAGCAGAAGGAAGTAGATGCTTTGGTAAATGCTTCTGGGGATGCGTATCGTCTTGCAAAGATGCGTTATGAAGCAGGGATCGATTCCTACTTAACAACGCTGGAATCGCAGCGAGCCTATTTGCAAGCACAGCAAAATCAAATTTCGGTAGATGTATCCAGATATCAGAATCTGGTCACGCTTTATCGTTCACTTGGTGGTGGCTGGAAAGAAAAAGGGTAATTGGATATTTGCAAAAATGGCAAATAAAAAGCCGCCCCAAAGGGCGGCTTTTTACAGCATCAAATGCAGCTTAAAGCAATTAGATTGCTTTAATGCTTACTGCAGATGTCTTGCCGTTACGGCCGGCTTCGAGCTCGTAAGAGACCTGCTGGCCTTCGGTAAGGGTATGCATACCGGCGCGCTCAAGCTCAGAGATATGAACGAACGCGTCCTGTCCCCCATTGTCCGGCTGAATGAAACCAAAACCCTTTGTAGGGTTAAACCATTTTACGGTGCCTGTTGCCATAACAAGGCTCCTTTTTCACAACAGCGGTCGTGTACAAAATACACACGAAATCATAACTTTTAAGGAGAAAAACTGACGCAACATGCGCCGATGACTCAGATAAAAGCATCCGCTTGCGCTATCAATGTGCGTAAACCAAAAAGAATGCAAGGATAAACTGATGAGCATCAAAAATTAAATCATTATTTCCATGCCAACACACTGTAGAATAACACTTTTCAGTATTTTTATTTTTAAATTTATAAAGTTAAACAAAGCCGCTGCATAAAAATTAAGGTGATGATTATTTATTGTTTCAGGATGGTAGATGGGGCAGGCGGTCATTCCTGATATAAACGGAAGATCCCGCAGGCACTTGCGTATAGTCTGTGCGCAGAATATCAACCACGCAGGGCATGAACTTTTTGGGGTCATGCACGCCCCAGATAACCCAGCTATCAAAATAAATGGCTGGAGGCTTATCTTTAGGTAAATCAGTACATAAATCACGGTCATACCCGTGCCACGGGTGGGCGGCGTAATCGGCTTCCCACGGGAGATACGCATGATATTTCTTTATGGGTAACCTGTGGGCCAGAAGATACGCATCAGGATTATAAGGGACAGCCAAAATTCTCTCATCGGGACGTGTATAAGCACGAATGGTTTTGGCAAAATCAACAGAGTCATCTTGCGTCAGATGCCACTCAGTGGCACGCCTTTGTGCCAATGTTTGCCCCCAAGGGGAGGAAAGGGCGTGTTGGGAGGAGAAGAATATTCCGCCAATGCTACCGAATGCCAAGAACGATAAAATATTAGGACGGTTTTTTAAACAGGCTGTGGCCATTAAGCTTGCCAAACCAAACGCAGCCATAAGAAAAGCCCCGTTTTGAAACCCATCCATTCCCCGGATCTGAAGCGTCATCAGACCACAAATAGCCAGAAGGGCACAAACCTTATAGGTGCTTTTCCAAACAAGAAGAAAACTACCAAAACCCATGGTGATGACAGCCAGTGTTTCTATAATGCGGTCAGGCGCAAAGGAAAGTGCCATGCCGTGTAGAAAGGCATTCATGCCAAAGGGAATGTAATGTGCATACCATCTCTGATTGGCGATAATATGAAAAGCAATCATGCCACCTATATCGCCATAGACGGCGAGCCATAATGTCATGACCAAACAGGCACAAAGGCACCCCAGAGTGACCCATTTTAGAGTTTCTTTGTAAGCTGAGCGATTAAATGCCCAGATCAGGCACGGGGTGGCGTAAAATAAAACAGCGAGTGGGCCAAACGCATAGGCTGCGAAGGGTAAAAGTGCCGTGGCAAAGCCTCCGCAAAAAGCCTGAGGCTCAGATACAGGTTTATTCTGGCAAAGTGGCACTACAAAAGTAGCCATGCTGATAACAGTTAATGCACCGCCAATGGGCCAATAACTATCCAGATGCAGGCCTTGCACGGTCCAGACAGACGCAATGCCTCCCACCCACATGGCGGTTGCCAGATAACGCTGCCAATTAAAAGTAAAAAGAGGCGTACAAAAAATGGCCAGCCCGGCAAGGCTGGCCATTAGTGTAGAAACAAGCCGGAAAACCCAAAGGTGCGAAACACCAGCAACAGGCCCCAGTATCCATGAGAGCATGAAAACCAGAGGTCCATGCGCATCAATATAGTCCCGATAAAGCCGGTCACCATGTTGCATGGCGAGAACACCCAGAAAGTGCCCAGATTCATCGCTGAAAGGCAGGCCGCCAAAGCCCTCTATATTTCTGAATATGAAAAAACTGATACATATGGAAAATAGAACCAGCGGAGCTATCAGTCTTTTGGTAACACGCATGTTGGTTCTATTTTCCGTGCGTTTGATTGTACGGAAAAGAGTATCAGAACTCCGCAGAGAAAGTGAAGTGATAAACACGTGGCAGGCCAGCATACAAGCTGGATGCTGCGCCAGATGTGCCACTTGGTGCGCCGGTATAAACCGAGGCCCAGTAGCGTTCATTAGTAGCGTTACTCACCCCAAAACGTACAACCCATGGAAATTGTGCCACATGAAATGCATAGCGCGTACCCAGATCCAACGTGGTGTAGGACCCGGTATGGAGTGTGTTGGTAACGTTAGCTGCGCGATTGCCCATGTAATGCACATTGGCATTGAAGGCCCAGCCAGAGGCAAATGACCCCATGGAAGCCGGCAAGCGATAATCCAGCAACATGTTAGCCTGCAAAGGTGCTGCGCCAACAATTTCCTTATTATTAAGTGAGGAAGATGCTGCGTGCACTAGTTCTGCATCCAGCCAGGTCATGCCAGCAAGTACAGAAAGGTTAGGCAGCACTTCGCCAGAAATCTGGGCTTCCACACCATAGTTGCGCTGTGTGCCGCCGTATTGATAGGTCTGGCAATTTGTCATGGCTGCGCAACCTGCATCCGGGTTTTTTGCGGCCACATACATTGCGTATGGTGATGTCATACGGAAACCGGCAACGTTAAACTGCATTGTTTTGTAACGCAATTTGTAGCCCACTTCATATTCTTCAGAATGGGCAATGGGCAGCGCCATGTTTGTGTTGGTGTAGCTTGCACTATTAGGGGTAACAGGCCCTGCTTCAACAGAACGACCATAAGTAAAATAGATGGTCTGGTTATCTGTTGGTTTGTACATCACGCTGGCTGTGGGGATAAAAGCTGCTGATGTATCAAAAGTTTTTCTGAGAGGGCTTTTGGAGTTAAGCGCACTTTCCTGATTGATCCAGCTCCAGGCAAGTGTGCCCATAACAGACCAATGTTTGTTGATGCGCATGGTGTCACCCACAATAAAAGACTGGCTAGTGACACTGCTGGATTTATAACGCTCATGATAATAAGGCTGTGTGCCGCTGGAAGGGGAGGGGCCGGAGAGATTATATACCCCTAAGTTCTGTGCGCTTGTAACTGCACCTGTGGGGTTATAATTCCCCATCATGTAACCGTTGGTGCCAATCACCAGATCATGCTGCAAGGGCCCGGTGTGAACACGGCCGTTAAAATAGGCCATGTTACTGCCAACACGGAAATCATTCGCCGTGGTTGTGGCAGTTGCTTTGGAACTGAACCAGCCATTGCTACCAGTTAGGCCACCGCAGGTTTTGCTGCCATCACACAATGTATCAGCCACACCAAAGGATTGTCTGGCGGCATCCTGATACAAACCACCCAGTGTGAAGCTCCAATCTTTGTTGATCTGGTGCTTGATTTTGGCAAGAAACGTATTGGTTTCCATATTGTAGCCGCTCCATTCAGGAGCCAGACGTTTGCTCAGATCCGGTGCTTCGGGCAGTTTATCTCCGCCCACTCCGGTTGCTAGAATACCAAAACCGGGAGCAGTACCGCGCTGGTCAAAAGTGTAGTGGCTGGCATCAATTTCGATAACCGTCTTGTCATCAAGGTGGATATCAAAATCACCGCTGACCATTTCGCGGCGAACCATGCTGCCTTGCGTATAAGCGGTGCCGTTGGCATGCAGCATGTTCAGGCGGTAACCAAACCACCCATTCCGCCCCAAACGACCAGAAATGTCACCATTAACTGTTGGTGTGCCGATGGAATCTACACCAACAGAAAGGCGTTCTGTACGCCGATCTGTTGGGCGTTTGAGGGTATATTCAAAAACACCGGCTGGGTTTTCTGGCCCATACATTGCGCCTGCCAAGCCGTTCAGAACTTGCAGGTTGTCTACCCATTCTGCCGCATAAGGTGTGGTGGCAACAACGTTTAGCCCATCAAGACGAGAGTTGGAGATGACATCGGCCTCAAACCCACGAGATTGTGGGCGAGATGTGTTGGGATCACCACGAACTTCCAACTGCACGGAAGGGAGATATTGCGCCATGTCATTTAGGTTGCGGATCTGTTGGTTCACCACAACATCGTGCGGAACACCCATGACAGAATAAGGCGTATCCAAAGTATCTCGGTTACCTAATGGGCCAAGATAAACAATCTTGTTCATATATTTGGCGGCAGTGCCATCTGCGGCATGATGGCCATGAACATTCACAGTCTCACCATTGGAGCCATCCAGTATCCCTGCAATAGGGGCTGCGGTGGCTTGTTTTTTGGGTGCTGCTGTTTTTATAGCAGCTTGTTTGCTGCTTGCATGCGGCTTTGTAGGATCAAGCGTTGCAGCCAGTGCCGAGGTTGTCAACAAAAGGGCGCTAAACGTTCCAGCGGCGCAAAAAGTATGAAAACGATCGTGCATAGATTCTGGCAGGTCCGGGTTTAAAGTAAAAAACAAGGGGTGAGTTTCTTTTGCCGGGCCGGATGTCAGCTTGTCTATATATATTGGTACATAAATCTGTATATGAATGAATATGGATGGAGAGTGATGCTAAAATAATACAGTTATGCTGAATGGACTGCAGAGCGATAAGATGTGCTGTGAGTGCCAAAAGATAATTGAGTAACGCTAGAAAAAAGGCTCTACCTACAAAAGGTAGAGCCTGCTTAAAATAAGTATTGTATTGACGTATTAGGCACAATGTTTGGTATCTGCTTTATTCTGATGATTAACTAAAAAAGGTTCTTCTGCGCGAATATTTATGGACAGAATGCCAATAGTGCAGTGGGATAAGTTACCTTGCCAGAGGCAGTGCAGCGTTACCATTGATCTATGCGCAATCAGTCCAATTTGTATCGTGCCAGCCTTCTGGTTTTTGGGCCTGAAGGTGAGAAGTGATTTTATGCTGATGTTTGGTAGAAAGGAAATGTACATTTCCCACAGCAATACCCATTAAACGACGGTTATTTACAACGGTTCAAAACATCTCCATTTTTTATACCGTCCAGCACAATCCCATCTGAATTGCCAGCAGATGCGCCGTTAAAACCAGAAATGACCAAACCCGTATTTGTATGACCATCCATAATAATGGTGCTGCCAGCATCGGAATAGATGGATGCTTTGCTACCAGTTAACAAAGTTACGGTGCTGCTTAACTGGCTGTCACTTCCAATGCTTAATGATGCATCGTTTTGAATGGTGATTGTCCTACCGTTTTTAGCGGTTGGGTTAGTGATTGTAGCGCCCGCATTGGCATATTCATGACCACCATCACTTATAGTGGCACTAATAGAGCTTCTTCCTGCAGAAACAGCTTCAAAGGCAGTGGTGCTGCTTACAATGGTATTGGTTGTGGTGTTTGCCAGAGATGTATTGAAAGAAAAGTCATAACCGCTGTTATTAAATGTAATATTCTGAAGTGTACCGCCTGAAACGTTTACACCACTATTCCCGTTTGTAAGGTTGTTTCCGGTGCTAGTAATATCTGTGGCAGAACCCCATCATAGAGATTAATAAACCCGCGTGTATTGAGGTGAAGGCCAGAAATGCTGCCGCCAGAAACAGTTATGATGTCACTTTGTATGGAACTGCTAAAGACTTTTCCATCATCGTAAACTATCGTATAACCGCTTATAATTTTAGTATCGGCAGCAATATAACCACCAGCAGAAATATGAACATATCCATCATTTTCTAGCGTTGCGGAGGTTAAGTTGCCGCCATCATCAACAATAAGCCCACCACTGCCATGTGTTGCATTCACAACCGTGACATTGCCGCCAGACAGGGTAATGAGACCGCTCTAGGTTGTTGTATCAGTCAGTTCACTGTCTGTATGAACATCAACAGCACCGGCAGAAAGAGTTGTATCCGAAGCAGACCCAGAAAGATTCATGGTAACGTAAGGTTCTTTTAAAGTGGCAGATATACTTGTGCCACCAGAGGAGACGAGAATATTCTCACCTGTTGTTGCTGATGTAAACGAGGTTGATCCAACAGTTTCAAGCGTGCCGCCAGATATGAGTGCGCTAATGGCGGCCCCATTACTATAAACATATTATATCCCTCGGCCTCAGCAGTAACACCGCTGGCAGTGCTGCCGTTCTGCTCAGTGTTGCTGCTGTCACCATCAATGGTAGTAATTTGAGAAATATATGAAATGATCGTTATTTTTTATGAACAATGGGTTTTATTGTTTCAATAACTTGTTTCGCCGTAATAAGGCGCGTGCATTCAAACTGGCGCGGCGTGTTGGCATGCCGTGGGCACCATAAAAAATCATGGTGATCAAAACGCTCTTTCGGGTCATTCCAGCAAGAATTACAGGTGTGCCAGTTGATGATACGGAAAGGCGTTTCAAATTCGGTTGTCGGGTGGCTAAAGCCAGCAATCATGACCACAGGGGTTCCGGTAGACCATGCCAGCCAAGATAAGCCAGAGCCAAGCCCGATAAAAAACTCTGCATGTTTCAGCCAGCGCGCACGTTCTGTAAGAGGGCGGCTACCGGTTTGGTCTTCTGCTTCATACGGAATATGGTTCCAGACAATACCAGTACCATGTACGGTTTTCTGATCAATACAGATCACCCGGTATCCTTGGGCTTTCAGCCATTTAATAACTTCATCCCATCCCGTCGGATTGTTCCAGTATTTGCATTGAGATGATGCTTGAGCGGCAATACAAACATAAGGTTCCTCAATAGGGCGTCCTTCATCTGGAAAGCTGATTTTTGCAGGTTCTTCTTTGGGGCTAACCCCAAGAATATAGGCTGCCGTTTTATGTAGTCCCACCAAACGGAAGTCGGAAGGTTGCCAGTCACAAGTGGCATCATCAAAAAAGAGGCCTAGATAATAAGTTGCGTAAGCCTGCTCTGTAAGTTTTTTTGTTCGTACATCATCATGCGTAACAAAATTGATGTGTGGGTAGGCATTTTGAAATAATGGAATCAGGAGTTCGGACATGGCGCATGTTACCTGCGCTTGCTGCGTTTCTGCAAAACGTGCGGCATAGGGTACCCATGCCAACGTATCTCCCAATGTTCCGACAGGGAATATGATAAGAACCTGCTTATTTTTTGAATCGTAAGCGTGGGAAAAAACCTGCGTGCTGGTAACTTTTCCGTCTTCTGCTGTAACATCCTGCCAGACAGTGATGCCAAACCGCACGTACCAGCGCTTGGATGAACGAACGAGCGCTTGGCTCAAGCCCGTCTGTGCAAACAAAATATTTCCGGTATCCAGATCTGCGAGTTCAATACGCCAAGTCCCTTCCGTTTCTCCCAACAAAGGGAGGTGAACGCGGCACCCCTCGTTAAAATCAAACCGAATATTCTTTGGCGCTTGCTGTGTGGGAAGCGCGGCAGCTGTGGGGTATGGGGCCCCTTGTATTGTCTTGGACTGATTAGCTTGAGTGCTGGCTGCCGTTGTCTGATCAGTCATGTTTTATACCACCAATAAAGAATGTTTGACTATCTTTGTCTTGGAAATGTGTATGTGTTTTCATTTTCTCAACCATCGAATTGCGCGAGGATAAAACCCTGCCTATTGAGTTGTTAACTAATTACGGGACAAACTTATAACATTTATTTATGTTAGCGCAATCGAAACATAAATATTCATGAAAATTTTGCGCAATTGATAGGGGTTAAACAAAGAACTCCCATGTATTTTTAAGCTCAGGACTCATTCTTTGATAGGGAATGATAAAACTTGTTGCGAGTGGATGCCAGACAAGAATGTATAAACTCAGTGATCATATCGTGTTGCGACATGTTGCTAGTTTTTCAGCTTTGCGAATATGCTTTTGGTATTAAGGTTGCATGCTGACTCAGAAAGCACGCGCCAGAAAGATGGCGCGTGCAATTTTTTCAACGTGTATTAATGCATATAGAAAAATATATTTTATTATATATAAGTATTTGAAAATATTACATTTAATTTTGAATTTACTGGACGCTACGTACTTGATCATCAAGGATGGTTGTACGCTTTTGAGGGGAGATTCCTATTTCAGGACACATCTTACGCTGTTCTATACTGCGTACGGATGCCAGGCGTGTTTGTAAAGTGTTTAGTCCCATTTCGGTAGAATCTTCTCGAAGAGGCTTACCTGCTGGGGTTAAGGTCATACCTTTCATAACACCTATACCTGGTATTGGATCAAGTTTTACAAAAAATCCTTTGTCTTCTTCTGCATTTCCGTTTTCTATATCGGTTTCTTCCTTGTGCTGTAGCGCATCAACTTTGTCTGAAAGTTTGACATCTTCTACAAAGAGGTGTCGACAATCTAGACTTTCCAACGCAGGCTCTACGGCCCATGCAGTATTCCCAATGATACTGATAGTTAGAGCAGCAGCAGCGCTTACTACTCGTTGCTTTAGGTTTAGCATTTTCCTATCTCCCAGAAGTTCATTTTGAACCATCTATTATATAATTTACCTTTATTAGGCGCAGTGATTAGTACTGAAATTGCATTCCCAGTAAGAAAGCATTGGAAGCGTGCGTACCCATGGGTTTGTACCTGACATAATCAAAGGTAAAACGAAGGTTGTGGCCATCCAGAACATAGTTTGCGCCAGCATCAAATTGGGTGGTTTTAGGATGGCCAGGGCCGTACATATCTTTTTTATAGCGAAATTGCTGGTATCTTACCAAAGGCTGTAATCGGCCCCAGCCTAGTGTGTAAGGAATAAGGTAAGCGGTGCTGGCCAGAAAAGCCGTACCATTGTTGATACCTCCAACATTCCCATAATCTGCAGAACGTTGGTGATAACCTGCGGCAATATCTTTTACGCCATCCGTATAATACTGATAGTAGGCGCCTTCTAAAGTATAAACACCATAGCGCGCATCGGGGCCAATTCGTTTTTCAAATAGGCCATCAATATTCCAGGCTTTATAATCGCCTTTTTGTTGTGCTGTACCTACACCATCCGTTTCGTACTGGCCTGCTAGGCCAATAGCAAGGATATCAGCTTTTCCATAATAAGTACTGGCTGTGTAGTAGGCGGGTGATGGTTCGGGATCAAGGAAGTTGTATTCTAAGCGACTGGCAAACAAAGGATGCTCACCATAGTTGGAGGCATCGCGCTGCCAGTTATGACCGCGATAGACACCGGCCACATAGCGAAAATGATTTTTTAGAAGTCTGCCCCAAACGGCCAGCCCATCATCACGGCCAGACCAGGCTCCAGGGTATTGAGCAACAATGGGAAAGGCATATGTACTAAGGAAGTATGGTCCATCAAGGTTGGAGCGATCACTTGGGGTGAGCATGCGACCGCCCCAAACATTGAATGCTGTCCAGGGTTCAATCTGCAAAGTACCATCAAGAACGTTCCAGTTTCCGTCACGCAATCGTTCAAGATTGACGGTTGTTTTAACATATTTATGGAACTGTGCTCCCATATAAATACGTAAGTTGCTTGCGCTGGCGGCACTTGAATTGCTTGGTGTTGCATTCGGATCTTTTGATAGGTACTGCGCTTTGACGCCAACTCCAAGCGTAAAAAACTGATCCTTGCCAAAATTTACCGTGACTGCAGCATGTGCATATTGTGAGGTTATGGCTCCCAAAATGAAGCAGGTAGAAAGGATGCGACTAGAGCGAGAAAGATGTATCGTCCAATTTTTCGAAAACCTTGAACTGACCGTAATCATGCGTTCCCTCCTTTATCCGAGGTTCACTGTTGGGTTACATTTATAACATTACGATAACGAACCTAAATTTTTGCATGCGTGAAATGACTTATTCCAATGAAGTAAATCAGTTTTGAAAATTTTCTGGAAAACGGACAGTAAAGTAATAAAATTTAAAAATTCCTTATAAAACAAAATACAATCAATATTTTTGTTAAATTTATTTTGCAAAAATTTTGTATGTTTTGTTTTTAAATATAAAATTTTCATTTTCTGTACGTCAAACAACGTATGGGCCAAAAGCCATATTATATCGGACGATCATGAAGCGGGTTTGAGGAATATATGCCTCCAAACCACATACCACCGAACCTAAATAGGTTTTCGACACAAAGTATGGGAGAGATTCATGGGAAGCACCGGCAGTGTGAGTGCGTGGGAAGAAGCCCTTCTTGTTGCATTGATTCAATATCCGGTCCCGGTCATTAAAGGTCCTGAAGATATTCAGACACAGGTTGACCAGATCTGTCGTGCGGTTGATTCAACCAAGGCAGGATATCCGGATCTCGACCTTATTGTTTTTCCTGAGTATTCAACGCAGGGTCTCAATACGGCAATCTGGACTTATGATGAGATGTTGCTAACCCTCGAAAGTGAGGAAATTACTCGTTTTAAAGAGGCATGCCGTAGGAACGCTGTATGGGGTGTATTTTCTCTGATGGAGAAAAACGAGAATCCTTCATTACCCCCATATAATACAGCCATTATTATTGATGCTGAGGGTGAAATTGCCTTACATTATCGTAAGCTACAACCATGGGTACCAATCGAGCCTTGGTCTCCAGGTAATTTGGGAATGCCTGTGTGTGAAGGCCCTAAAGGATCGCGGTTGGCTGTATGCATCTGTCACGATGGTATGTTTCCAGAACTAGCGCGTGAAGCTGCTTATAAAGGAGCTAATGTTTATATCCGTATTTCTGGATATTCGACACAGGTCAATGATCAGTGGATTTGGACTAATAAAACAAATGCCTGGCAGAATCTTATGTACACCATGTCTGTCAATTTGGCCGGGTATGACAACGTATTTTATTATTTTGGTGAAGGCACAATCTGTAATTATGATGGCAATGTGATCCAACAAGGGCATCGTAACCCATGGGAAATTGTCACGGCGGAATTGTTCCCTCATTTGGTAGATAAAGCACGTGAAAACTGGGCACTAGAAAACAATATATTTAATCTTGGATGTCGTGCTTATGTTGGAAAACCTGGAGGAGAGAAAGAAAATTACCTTACATGGGTAAGAGATCTTGCTGCAGGAGAATATAAGCTTCCATGGGATAATAAGGTTCGTATTCGAGATGGGTGGAAATACTATCCTGATGGCGTAAAACTTGGTCCAATGCCAAAATAGCTTTTGATAATAACCACCTGTTAAATAAGGCAGGTGGTTGTTTTTTATCTACACCAGAAGGGCTTGAAGAACACGTGCGGTTGCAGATGCACGGTTTTCAACCCCTATTTTTACGTAAGCTTGTTCAAGATGTTTATTAACTGTTCTGTGGCTGATAGAAAGTATTTCTGCAATATCCCGATTGGTTTTGCCTTTTGAAATCCAGAATAGAACTTCTGCTTCTCGCGCTGTTAGATTAAGGCGTTTTTGTAATGAAGCAATCTCATTCCCTTCTTTAGAAACAGTTAGACGTATAAGAAATTCTTCCGGTTCTGGTTGTCCCATAAAAATAAGATTTACATTTATATTCTTACTTTTATTTGGATGTTTATAGCATACTTCTGCTATGGTGGGTTCTATTTGGCAATGCTGATGCCAGTGTAAGATATCTTCAGGAAGATATGAGCTCTCTGCGATGAGGGTATCGTCCAGAATCAGGGGAACTTGTGGCGTAAACCATAAGATTTTCCCTTGTTTGTTTACAGCTAGAAAATGGCGCCCGGAAAAATCAATTGCTCGGTAGATAGATCTTGTGGTGCGAGCGTTTTTAAGGTGAGTTTGAACACGAGCTAGAAGTTCAGGCGGTTGTATAGGTTTGATGATATAATCAACGCTGCCAACATCAAAAGCCTGTACAATATGTTTTTGCTCAGAAAGACCAGTCATGAATATGACAGGAATATCACATAGCTCTGGCATCTGTTTCATTTGTGTGCACATTTCAAAACCATTTGTTTCTGGCATAAGAGCATCCAAAAGCACCAGATCAACATCTACATCTAAAAGTATGGAAAGGGCATTCTTGGCAGATTGCGAAACAAGAGTAGTGAAGCCAGAATTTTCCAATATATTCATTATAAGAGAAAGATTTTCTGGGCTGTCATCTACAACAAGAACAATGCCGTTCATGATATTTCCTTATAATCTTCTAGAAATTTTTGCAATTTTTTCATTTGCGATCGGTAAGCCATATCGCGAATAAGCTGAGCATCAACGGAATCATCTATTTTATCAAGAAGACGTATGATTCCGGCAACATGTCCAATTCGAGATAAGCGACGTAATTCTGCGAGATGGTTATCTGGTAATCTATGAAGTGATGTAGACGAGGGTTTTGTTGGCTTTGGAGACGGTTTTATAGCACTGAGTGCTTGGTTTATAAGAATAAGCAGATCTGGAATTGAAACAGGTTTGGAAAGAATGCTATTGCAAAGCCCTTCTCTGTTGTTACCTAAGCGCGTTTGTTCATCAGCAGAAATAACAAAGATAGTAGAATCATGGTTTATACTGTTCCGTAAATGACGTGCTAATTCCCATCCATTCATTTCGGGCATGTTGATATCAATAAGGAAAATATCGATCCGAACATGTTTTGCAATATCAAGGCATTCTTGCGCACTTGCTGCAGAGTAAACTAAAAACCCAAAAGGCTCTAGAACATCATTTATCATTCCGCGATGAATACTATCATCATCAACAACAAAAACAGATGGGCGCTTACTACCTTCATGTATTTGAACATTATATGTAGGCGCCGGGTTTTCCTTTGATTCTGTTTGTGCGAGCATTAGCCGCACGCGGCAAGTTGTGCCCAGTCCAACCTGGCTTTTGATTGTGAGTTCACCTCCTAAAATCTGTACAAGAAGGCGAGTTATAGTTAAACCAAGTCCGGTTCCCTGAATGCTTTGTGAAGCAGGGTGAGAACTGCGCTGGAAGGGTTCGTGAATACGTTCTATGTCAGTTGCGGGTATTCCTATCCCTGTATCTTGTATCTCAAAAGTTGCAATTTCCATGTTCCATCTGACGGAAAATGACACAGATCCGCTTGGTGTAAATTTGATAGCATTGGAAAGAAGATTAATTAAAATTTGTCGGAGTCTTCTTTGATCTGTCATAACGTATTCAGGCAGATCATCTGGAATATGCTCAATAAACAGCAGTTTTTTTTGATTGACCTGAAAACGAAGCATTTCAGTAAGATGTTTTAGAAATTCTCGAAAATTAATTTTTTCGCGCAAAATATCCATACGACCCGCTTCTATTTTTGAAATATCAAATAAACCTTCAATCAGACCACTTAAATGTTCTGTGCTCCGTTGTATAACTTTTAATCCTTCATTTTGTTTTTCAGGCGTGAGCATTTTATTTTCTAGAAGGTAAGCATAACCCATGATGGAGTTGAGAGGTGTACGGATTTCGTGACTAACACCTACCATAAATCGACTTTTTGAAAGATTAGCTGATTCAGCACGTTCTTTAGCTTTTTTTAATTCCTGATCCGTGCGTTTGTGCGCATGTATTTCTCTCATAAGAAGACGTGTTTGAAATCTATTTTCATCTTCTGCGGCACGATAACTGCGTTGGCTGAGCACCAGAAACCATGCAATGACGGTTAAAGGCGCACTGAGCAAAAAGAATGTTTTCCAGAAAATAATGTAAAGCTGGTTGGGTAAAATGTGTGGAATTTTTAAAATGTTTATATAAATGCTGTATAAAATAATTCCCATGCAAAAAATAAGTATCGAAAAAATAATAAAATAACGACCTAAAATACCAGATACTTGGGCAGCAATAAATTTAGGGAATATACTGTAGGTTACTTTTTTTATTTGCCCTGAAAGATGTGCTGTTTCTGCTTTGCATGCATCGCGACAACGGGAGTCCAACGTGCAACACAACGAGCAGATAAACCCCGTATAGACAGGACAGAAGGCTATATCTTCCTGTTCAAAAGAGTTTTTGCAAATCACGCACACACAATGAACTTTGTCGCCTTGAAGAGAGAGGGGAGGGCGTGCCAGATAATAACGTCCTTCGGTCAACCATCCGATAAAAGGCGCCAGACAAAAGGAGGTTGTTAACCCGATAAATGGGGAAAAAGCTGATAATGTGTCACCAAATAACCCCGTGTAACTTGCTGCGGCTATAACAAGGCCGCCTGTCATGCTTCCCATACCTACAGGGTTGATGTCGTAAAGATAGGCGCGGCGAAATTCGATTCCTGCTGGGCTAAAACCAAGTGGTTTATTGATGGTGAGGTCTGATGTAAGTGCACCTATCCACGAGGCTGCAATTGTTGAATGGAGGAACAGCATATGCACAATGGTGCTATATACATCCATTTCCATCAAAAGTAGGCCCAGCCCGACATTGAATACCACCCACACAATGCGCCCGGGGTGGCTATGAGTCATGCGGGAAAAGAAATTGGACCATGCAATAGATCCTGCGTAAGCATTTGTAATATTAATTTTTAGCTGTGACAGCACAATGAACAGAATGGTCAATACGAGCGCAAGGCCATGAACCGATGTTACCTGCTGAAAGGCAAGGAGATACATGGTTGTAGGTTGTTGTGCTTCTACTGGGAGCACGCCATGGATAATAGCAATCCATGCTAGAAACATACCTGCAAGGATTTTCAACCCACCGGGGAATATCCAGCCCGCACCGCATGTAAGGAGTACGCCCCACCATGTCCATTTCTGGTACGTCTGTTTCGGCACGGGAAGAAAGCGCAGAAAATCTACTTGTTCACCTATTTGGGTAATCACAGAAAATATGATCGACAGAGCTCCTCCAATTCCGGCCAATTCCAAAACAGGAAGTTCACGCGTGCCTGCGTAATGTATCCAATTTGTTATAGGTACAGGTTGCTTCCAGGCCATAACCAAGAAAGGGAGTAGCTGAAGAATAAGCCATGGTGCAACAGTCCATCTCTGAAAGCGGCTTATAAGAGTAAAACCTTTTGCAACTATTGGAATGATAACGAGTGCTGAAAATATGTAACCTAGCCAAAGGGGGATATCGAGGCACATTTTGAGTATGTCGGAGAGTATCGCGCCTTCTATGGCAAAAAATATAAAAGTGAATGACGCATAGATAAGAGAGGTAAGAGTTGAACCAATGTAACCGAAGCCAGCACCACGTGTAAGTAGATCAAGATCTATGCCATAGCGTGAGGAATAGTAGCTGATAGGGAGGCTTAATAGGAAAATCAGCGCAATACCCAACAGCAGTGCTAGGCAGGCGTTTGGAAAGCCATATTTTAAAAAAACGATACCTCCAATCATTTCGAGGGCAAGAAAAGAAACACCCCCAAAGGCTGTATTCGCGACACTTAAAGGAGACCATCGCCGTGCTGCTTCGGGCGTGAAGCGCAAGGCATAATCTTCCATTGTTTCATCCGCGACCCAGCGGTTGTAGGTGCGGCGTGATCTGATGATTCGCTGATGTGGGAACATGCGTCTCCCCACGACACTATGAGGGCTTCTGCTAGAGTGTGGACCAAAAATCTGTCGAATGTATAGTAAATAACGATTCCGAAATGAAAAGAGTCTTTTAGACCCATTGTTGTACGTTAATCGACGTATGGCGAACGCGTGCCTACTTTCCGACAGTCAGGTTGTTGTCACGGAGTGTATCGACACTCGCAGCCAAGGTGGTAGGTCTTATGCCTGACAAGAAAATTGATCTTTTGAAGCAACAAGCCAGCCGTCGTCAGATGCTTGCTGGTCTTTCAGCTCTTTCACTCACTCCTCTTCTATCTCGTCTTGCATATGCAGATGTTCCATCGACTGCCGCAGTGAATACGACGGGGCTAGCCGTTACCGATGATACTGTCACAGTTGGAATTCTACATTCTATCACAGGCACCATGGCGCTGAGCGAGATCGGGTCTGTTGAAGCAGAGAAGTTGGCCATTGCGCAGATTAATGAAAGTGGCGGCGTTCTCGGCCGGAAAATCAACTTCATTCAGGAAGACGGTGCCAGTGACTGGCCAACGTTTGCCGAAAAAGCGCGTAAACTTCTTGAAAATGACAAATGTGCATCTGTCTTTGGGTGTTGGACATCTGCATCACGCAAAGCTGTGTTACCTGTATTCGAACAGTACAATGGGCTGCTTTATTACCCGACATTTTATGAAGGACTCGAGCAGTCACGTAACGTGATCTATACCGGACAGGAGGCTACACAGCAAATTCTTGCTGGCCTTGACTGGATCAGTAAGGAGAAGAACGCGAAAACATACTATCTTCTTGGGTCCGATTATATTTGGCCCCGAACAGCGAATAAAATAGCGCGCAAGCATATTGAGAATCACCTTAAGGGATCCCGTGTGGTGGGCGAAGAATACTTTCCGCTGGGGGACTCTCAATTTAACTCCGTCATCAATAAAATTAAGCTCATAAAGCCAGATGTGATCTATGCGATCATTGTCGGTGGTTCAAATGTGGCCTTTTACAAGCAACTTAAGGCCGCTGGGCTAGATCTATCCAAGCACAATCTGATGACCATTTCTGTTACAGAAGATGAAATACTTGGTATTGGGGGCGAAAATATAGCAGGCGCTTACGCATGCATGAAGTACTTCCAGAGCATTGATACTCCTGACAACAAAAAATTTGTTGCGGCTTTCAAAAAAATGTGGGGTGAAAAAAGTGTAATTGGGGATGTTACACAAGCAGCTTATCTGGGGCCATGGCTATGGAAACTTACAGTAGAAAAGGCCGGAACTTTCGATATCAGTAAGGTGATTGATGCATCTCCGGGTATTGAATTCAAAAATGCTCCCGAAGGTTATGTGCGGATTCATAAAAATCATCATCTGTGGAGTAAAACACTGGTTGGTCGTGCCCGTACAGATGGTCAGTTCGATGTGATTTATGAAACACCAGAACTCATGGAGCCAAATCCGTTCCCCGTTGGATATCAATAAACTACGTGGGCACTGACCGTTCATTCGGTTTTTCTTTCTCCCCTCATCAGGAGATACTTGATTATGCTTTCGGGATATTCATTTAATGACCTGGCATCCATTTTTGTTATGCAAAGTTTTGCTGGGCTTATCTTGTTTTCAGTTTTTCTCCTGATGGCATTGGGTCTGGCCATCGTTTTTGGTCAGATGGGTGTGATCAATATGGCTCATGGGGAATTCATGATCCTCGGGGCTTATACAACTTACGTCTGTTCCTATATTTTTGCGCAATGGGCGCCAGCGCTGTTTGGGCTATATTTTTTTGTTGCCGTGGTTCTCGCATTTATTGTTGCTGGTATATCCGGGATGTTTCTGGAATGGTCATTAATACGTTTTCTTTATAAAAGACCGCTGGATACACTTCTTGCTACATGGGGCGTTAGTTTGATTTTGCAGCAAATCTTTCGGTCAACATTTGGTGCCCGTGAAGTAGGGGTAACGCTTCCTGACTGGATGATGGGGTCATGGAATCTCAGTGATACTATTCAGATTCCTATCAATGGTATGATTGTCATTGCGATTACATTTCTAATTACCGGCGCAATCTATGCTCTGCTTTATAAATCAGGCTGGGGTAAGCAGGTACGTGCAGTCATGCAAAATCGAACAATGGCTGGTAATGTCGGCATTAATACCGAACGGGTTGATCGTTTTACTTTCGGTTTAGGTTGTGGAGTTGCTGGTGTTGCGGGTTCGGCTTTTACCATGATTGGATCCACAAGCCCTACGGCAGGCCAGCAATATATTGTGGATACATTTTTGGTTGTTGCATTTGGAGGTACTGAAAGTCTGGGGGGGACAATTGCGTCTTCATTCAGTATTTCTCAAGCACGTTCTATCCTTGAGTTTTTCCTTAATGGTTCCATGGCGCAAGTGTTTGTTCTGCTTACTGTCATAGGCATTCTCATGTTGCGTCCACAGGGTCTATTTGCCCTTAAAGTCCGTCGTTAGGAGAAGGGAATATGTTTTCGCTTCAAAGCCGCAAAGATATCTTATTCCTTTCAATTCTGTCTGTCATCCTCCTGATTGTATTGCCTTTGGGATTAGATGCATTTCGCCTTAATCTTGTCGGCAAATATCTTACGTATACTTTTGTAACCATTGGGCTGGTTGCATGCTGGGGAGATTCAGGAATTCTTAGTCTTGGTCAGGGAATATTTTTTGGGCTTGGTGGATATTGTATGGCCATGTTTCTAAAGCTCCAGGCCTCCACTTTGGAGGCTACGAAAAGCCAGTCTACTCCAGGTATTCCCGATTTTATGGATTGGAACCAGATTACGGCCTTACCTTGGTTCTGGAAGCCGTTCCATAGCCTTTCTTTTTCACTCGTGGCAATTATAGCCGTGCCAGTGCTTCTTGCGATGGTGATCGGTGCAGCGATGTTTAAACGCCGTGTTGGAGGAACATATTTTGCAATTATTACACAGGCTATAGCATCTGTTTTGACCATTCTTATCATAGGTCAGCAGGGATATACCGGTGGAGTCAATGGTATTACAGATCTTCGTACGCTTGATGGTTGGGATATTCGTACTGATCATGCCAAACTTGTTCTTTACTACGCAGGTGTTTTTTTACTTTTGGCTTGTTTGCTTCTGGTGCGTTTTGTGCGGCAAAGCAAGCTCGGCCGTATTTTGCGTGCGATGCGGGATCAGGAAGATAGAGTAAGATTTTCTGGTTATAATGTTGCAAATTTTAAAATATTCATTTTTGCTTTGGCGGCAGCTATGGCTGGTGTTGGTGGTGCTCTCTTTACATTAGAAGTGGGGTTTATGTCTCCCACATTTGTTGGGATTGTACCTTCTATTGAAATGGTAATTTACTGTGCGGTAGGTGGACGTAATTCATTGGTTGGGGCCGTGTATGGCACGCTTTTGGTAAACTGGGCTCGCACGAGCTTTTCGGAATCGCTCCCGGAGCTTTGGACTTTTGCTATGGGTGGCTTGTTTATTGGTATTGTTGTTTTTTTACCTGGAGGCCTTGCCAGTCTTTATGAGAATTATATTGACCCATATGTCCTTCGTATTCTTGGCGGAAACCGCAGTCAGACCTCACATGCTGTAGATGAAACAGCATAAGAAAGAAAGCAAGATGAAAATGCAAAATGAAACATTGCTTTCTGTTGAAAACCTTAGTGTATCTTTCGGTGGGTTTAAAGCGGTTGATAACTTATCGTTTCAGCTTGCAAAAGGGGAAATTCGGGTAATAATTGGGCCTAATGGTGCGGGTAAAACAACGGTTCTAGACCTCATTTGTGGGCGTACAAAAGCCACATCAGGCTCTATTCAGTTCGAAGGGCGGGAGCTCACTCGGCTTAAGGAGTATGATATTGTTCGGGCCGGGGTAGGGCGTAAGTTTCAGACGCCATCTGTCTATGAAGATCTAACGGTTTTTGAAAATTTGGAAATATCATACCCATCCGGAAGAAGTGTTTTTGAGGCACTTTTTTTTAGAAAAGATAAGAAAATTATAAATCGTATAAAAGAAATTTCGGAAATGATTTTTCTTTATAACCATCTTGATCGTAAAGCTGCTGATCTTAGCCATGGCCAGAAACAGTGGCTGGAAATAGGAATGTTGCTTATCCAGAACCCAGCACTTTTGATGCTGGATGAACCTGTCGCAGGTATGACAGTTAATGAACGCGTACGTACAGCAGAGCTACTTCAGCGTATTATACAGTCACGTTCAGTTCTTGTAATTGAGCATGATATGGGGTTTGTAGAAAAAATTGCCCACCGGGTTACTGTTCTTCATCAGGGGCGTATTATTTCAGATGGTTCGATGGAACATGTGAAAAACGACCCAAAAGTTGTGGAGGTGTATCTTGGACACTCAATATAACAATAAAATTACGAATGTTGCTGCGTTGGATAAATCGCTGTTGGATGTTCGAAACTTACATGTGGCTTATGGTGCTAGTGAAGTTCTGCACGGCGTTGATTTACAAGTTGGACATGGTGAAATTGTCGTTCTCATGGGGCGTAATGGTATGGGAAAAACGACGCTTATGAAATCTCTTATTGGCAATTTACCTCTTCGCTCAGGAAGTATCGGGCTTGATGGTAAAGATATTACAAAGTTGCCAGCTTATAAGCGTGTTGAATCTGGTCTGGCCTATGTTCCTCAAGGGCGTATGATATTCCCTGCCATGACAGTAACCGAAAATATTGAGACTGGTTTATTTGTAAGGAATGAAAAGTATGTTCCAGAAGATCTCTATAAAATTTTTCCGGTTTTGCGAGAAATGGGATCACGAAGAGGAGGTAATTTATCTGGCGGACAGCAACAGCAGCTTGCAATAGCACGTGCTTTGGCAACACGTCCTAAAGTTCTTTTGTTGGACGAACCTACAGAAGGAATACAACCATCTATTATATTTGAGATGGCGCAGACGTTGAAACAAATCCGTGATAATAGTGGTTTAAGTATTATGGTGTCTGAACAGGTGCTCAGTTTTGCTTTGGATATTGCAGACCGTATTCTGGTGATTGAAGGGGGCAATATTGTGTATCAGACAACAAAAGAAGATGTTGATGTTGAGAAACTTACACGTTTTCTATCTGTTTAAATTATTTTAAAAATATTTTTGAAATAAAAATAAAATCAGAAATTTTTTCTAAGAATTTTATGAAATTAGGTTGTGTTGAGTATGCATGATAGAAAAGTAATCAACCAAAGATCATTTATCATAATGTTGGACGTCTGAAACAATAGGGTTGTAAGTATATATTGGATAGACGTCTAGGTATGTGGGGTTGGTGTAATGGCTGGGGCACGAATAAATCGCTTTCACAGAAGGTTCCATTTTGACGGTACCTTCTGTGAAGGGCGATTAAAAAATATATATTCTATATAAATATATTTTCGTAATTATATAGAGTAAAATTTTTATTTGATTTGCGACTGATAAGTTTTGATCTTGGTCATGATATCGGTAGCAATTTTGATCAGATCTGTATTTTTGGATGTAGTAATTTCTGTCGTAAGAACTAATTTCATTTTGGCTGTGCTGCTCATGAAATAACGGGAGTAGCTTCGGTCAAACGCTGAGCCATATAAATGTTGCAACCGATCAATAATTTTTTGGTTTTGAGCAGAGGGTTTTGCGGGCAGCGTTAAAGTATGAGTTGTTGCTAATTTGGTGAGTGTGTTATGGTTTTCTGTTAGATCTTTTACGATAGTCGGGCTGAGAAGAGCGATATCGTTGCGAGCCGAATGGGTTTTGGCAAGGTTTGCTAACGCAATATGGGTGAGATCCATTTCATTCAGTTGTTGGACAAAATTTGCGTCAGCAGACGTAAATGGTGCAGCTTGTGCCAAGGCAGGCAAAGGAGGTGCAGGTGGCTGACCGGGGCTGATACAGGCGCTCAGCGCAAAAAGGCCAATAAGAAGTGGCGAATAGGTAAGCGCTTTACAACGAGACAGGGCCAGCATGATCAGAAAATTCTCCTTTGGCCGCACTGGCCGTTTTGTATGACGTTTTTAAATTGTCATACACTGCTTGGGAAAGTCTATGATGATAGGAAGAGATCAAGGAAGCAAGATAGTATTTTCTAACTAGTATTATAAAATAAAGTGACAATAAGAAATATATATTGATAATATTTGTGATTTAATTTATCAAAAAAGAAATGTTCACACTTTATTTAACATCGTGCATTGTATGGAGGAGAGCACAGTAAATTAAAATGGCTACGCTTCTCTGTGGAAGTGTTTAGGTAAAGTGTGAGGATAGTCAAAGAAATGAAGTGTCGTATTGCGGGTTTGTTCGCGGTTGCCTCACTCTCTGTGAGTCTGAGTGGGTGCGGGTATTTTGATTCACGGGCTGCGCATAAAGCACAAATCACAATGATTGGGATGACCTCTTATGATCTGCAAGCCTGTGCGGGTCTGCCAACAGCAACTAAACAGATTAATGATACAACTCAGATTTTTGTTTACACAGGAACGCAGCCACAGCCGAGTTATGGTGGTTCCACCCTTATTCCGATAGGTGATATTGCAACAACAATTGCACAGCTTGGTGGCGGGGGTGGAACGAGTTGTTCTGCGGTGATCCGTCTGGATCATGACCGTGTCTCGGATGTGCATTATACAGGCAATAATGACGAAATGGTTGGAACAGATGGTATCTGTTCCATTATTACACGTGGCTGCGCCCGCCAGCCTGAAGGCACAATGCAAAAATCTGCTGGCGGCATTTGGGGCCCGGTTTCAGCTTTCCATCCGCCGCGTACGCCCCAGCAATCCACAACAGCAACGTACTCTACGCAATCTGGCGGTGTTGTCTTGAATTCTAATAAAAAGTCATCAGATCCAATTATTGTTCCTAGAACACAATAAGGCGCAGGTTTAAAAAGTATTTCTGTTGTATTTTTAGAGGAAGCATATTTTTGTAAATGCTTCCTCTTTATTTTGTTATTTCCGTAATATTATAATATTTTATGGATTTATAGATAATATATTTTGGGAGGCTTGATAATAAGCTTTCGTGGTTACCCAGTGGAGAGCTGTTTCGCCTTCCTTTACGGTCAAAATGCCCTCATCAATTTCCTGCCCTACACTCAAGGATGCCAAGTCTACCTGCAAAAGAAGGTTATAATGCTCCCCCATAGCAACAGGCCCGTATTGAGAATGTGCCTGATAGATGCAGCTAAAGCGTTTGTAGGTTGTGCCTTTTGCAAGTGGATATTTTGAAAAACACCTTGAAACAGAAGCATGCATTGCTCCTTTACCGTGGTCATCTGCACATCCTGATAAGAACATACAGATAAAAGCAACGATAAGGAAATACTTCGGTGTTATGTTTGTGAAAATTTTCATGTTCCAGATAAAGATTTTGTAGAAAATTTTTAAACCACATGGAATGTAACATAAAAATCTAGAGAAATAACTTGTCAAATATTTGTTTGGCTTGAAAATTAATCCTCTCATCTTTGGTCTTGCTACAAGAAACGGTGCGCACATCGTAGTTTTGAAGTGGTAATCTTGAGGAAAGAAGACACCCTTGGCTGATCTTCCTCTTGTGCCGGAAGACGTTCCGAACTTTTGCGTCTGATTGGTGCAGTAATGAGAAGTGATGCCTGCACGTAAACCGTATTCCTCTGGCGTATCAAACGAAGAATGGTCTCTGCTTGTTCCATATCTGCTCCTGATACGCGAGGATGAGGAACTGCGACATCACGCATTGAGCGAACTGTTTAACGGAGTACGTTATGTGATCCGCTACGGAATTACCTATTGCGCCATGCCGAATGATCCTCCACCGTGATCAGCAGTCTACTAGCAATCTGGTCGCTGGATGGAGTCAGGCTGTTTCAAAGCGTTGGTGTCTGATCTGCGAGCTATGCTGCGTATCGCCTTTGGTCGCAGGGCGGAGTTAATGGCTGCTGTTCTCGATAGCTGGGGTTGCGTTCGATATCGGCGAGAAACCTACTGGGGCAGCATGAACCTAGAGAATTGTCCTTGAGGTTGTCAGGTTGCCCGAGGACAAACGTGATTTCGTTCTGCTGCCGCGCTGGGAGCCTCGAATGATTTTTCGCATGCGCTACACGATATGGCAGAGTCGTCAAGAATTATGAGTGTCACTCTTCAACACTCGCAAGTCAGCATACTCAGGAGTGCTGTTATATTTGTTCAAAGTATATAAAACATTCCCTAGCGCGTATCGGGAATGATCTATTGCATCATGCAGGATCATCAGTCATGGCGCATTTTACGCATAAGGAAGAGCTGAAATGTCAGTCCATAGATGAGGGAAGTGCGTGTCTTGGCAAGTTGACGGTCTGTTGTGGCGAGGGAATGCTGGATTTCATTTTTGCTTAGAACAGGGCGCGGGAATGTCGTGCCGGAAATGATAGCCAGAAGGAAGGTAAATAACACGAAAGGCCTCTGACTGAAGACGCGCCTTGGAGTAGGTGCGAGACTCTGGGGGCATCAAAACCCACAAGAATCTTTGTTTGCAATGATGTGTCTGTGGTGCGAACTGCGGGATTCGAAAGTCAAGAATCCCGCAGTCTCCTAAATAAAATACTGATATTAAAGACTTTTATAATCCTAACGTGAAGGGAATTGTAGAAAATCAAGACCTTTCTGTCAGGGGGCTTCCTGCTTCAACGCCTCAAAAATACTGGTCTGGCGTGTGAACTGGTTCTTCTGTTGCATGGCCTGAACACGTCTGACCAATGTGGCTAAAGACACACTCGCAATGGAAGACGCATGTCTGTAGCTTTTTCCAGATGCTAAAAGGTCAAGAGCATGTTGCACCTTTGCAGAACTGGCTTTGGGTCTGCCTATGGGACGACCTGTTTTCGTTCCATATTTCTGAGTATGGTCTATGCCACTTCTAATGCGCTCATTAATGGTCTCACGTTCATTCTGGGCAATAACAGACATCAACAGATAACTGACACGGCTGGACCTGTCTGACATATCCACCTCCTCTGTCAGAACATCCTCCTTGTTGAACAGAGACAGCAAACTGTTTAACTGTGGCCGGTCTTCTGTTGCACCAGAAATGACATCCATAAAAATTCTTTCTTTTGGAATCCCGGCTTCCACCAATCGACTGACCTTCATATCAGTAGACTGGTCTCTGGTGCTGACACGTGCATATCCATAAATCATTGCACACCGCCAAAGACATGCAGGGCTGTCACTCTGTCCGCAAGGAAATAGCGGGCCAGATAATCTCCCAATGCATAATCATCAGGCAAGAAGCTCTTCAGGACTGAAGCACAGCTACAATCAAGGTCACGATTGAAATAGGACAGGCGATTTTTGCTATCCCCCTTTATGATTTCAATGTCCCTTAAAACACCTTCCAGAAAAGCCACTATGAAAACGGATAACTGGTCATCGCTCATCATGTTCCATGTTGCATCACTGATGGGAGCCGGAAGCCCAAAATTCATGGCAATGGGATAAGGCTTGTTTCTGATGGTCACAGACCCACCAAAAAACAGGCTCAGGAACAGTTCCACCAGCAAAAGCAGAATGTTGCTGTCAATGCTGTTGTTCCATTGGTCAAGCCAGTATTGCTGGTCTTTAAAGTTCTGATAAGCCCTGCGATAAAGATACCAGTCTTCCTGTTTTGCCTGTTTCAATCGTGCTTTTATGTCCCTGATATAATCCGGAGTAATCAGAACACTATGAGACAGGCTGATAACGTGGATGATGCCTCTGTTCAGCTTTCCAGTGCAGACAATCTTTTTAATATCTGGCTTTGTGCTGACAGGATTTGAACCTGTTGCTGTGCGATGGTTTCGAGCAACTGCTGTATCTGGTCGATGGGTGAGGGTTTGTCTCCTGTCTGGTTGCTCATCAGGTCGAGTATGTCCTGTGTGTTTCTGTTTGCTCCACAAGCTTCCTGATAGGTCTGCTGGTATAAAGTAATCCTCTTGTCCTGTTCAGAGTTCTGGAATGGTTCTGTCGTTGGTTTTTTCTTTCTTTTGAATATTTGCATAAAATGGGAGGTCATACCCCCTGACATATTCCACAGCTTATTTTGCTGTGATTTTTAGGGGTTTTCCCTCTGCCTTGGAAGCCATGTTGACCAGCCTGTTCAACGCATGAACATTGCCCGTCTGGTCTATGACAACCGGCCCCTTATTCCCCATAGCCAGAGAACAGCCATGAGCCTTTAACTGCTCTCTCAGACTATCTGGATTGTAGCTTTTCCAGCCCTTGAGAACGATGAAAGCCAGTCCAGCCTTATCAATATGGGTGCGTTCCTGTTTGAGCACGTTCCTGGGGTTTTAATCGGGCTTGAGGCTTCTGAATTTCCCAAAGACCTGCATCTCTTAAACGTTGGGCTTGGGCTGTTTTACCGTCTGCTTCTAAAGCCTTGATGACAGCACGATTATGAGCACCTGGTGTGATGGTTTCCCCTGTGCGAAGTTCAGCCAGTCTGTTAATTTTCTAACGTCTGGCATGGTCATGGTCCATGCGAAGACAGGAACCGGATGGAAGGAGCAGGGAATAAACCCTGTGCCTGTGTTCCCTGCCATGTTTGACATGGATTCAGAGAAGGGCTGTTTCTGGAGAGAAAATTCTTTCTCGTAATCCTGCCAGTAGGCTTCCCATTCCTGAGCCGTCCAGTCCTTCGCAGGGTCAGCGTGAACATGGTAGAGAGGCTTGGAGTGGCTGGCATAGCGTCCAATGCTGGTAAGTTCTTTAATCTGGTCTGTAATGCCTTGCTGAACCAGACCACGTGACGCACCGGCAAGGGTGGTATCATTCTGCTTTTTGTCATCGCGGAGATGACGCCAGAGGTTATACCCTCCCTTGCCTCGGGTGGCTCCTTCGATCATCCATGTCTCTCAAGCTTTCTGCGTAGGGTATCGAGATTGAGCACAGCCTGACGCACATCAGGAATAAGCTTCTCGGCCTCATCATGCGCCATGACATGACCATCCTGACGGGTTTTTATGGCATACTGAACCAATGCCCCACACAGTTCAGCCGTGCTTTCTCTGAGCCTGTAGAGTTCCTTGATGTATTCCGGTTTGGGTGGTGTGCGTGGACTATAGGCTTTGACTGTCTTGATCCTCTGATATGTATCAGAGGGAGAAAGAGCACCAGCCAGGCACTCGCGCACAAGACTGTTGGCAGTGATGTCACGCTGTCTGGCATAGTTTATGATGCACGCATATTGCTCATCATCTAGACGAACCAGTAGCGATTTTTTCAGTTTTCTTTTTTCACTCATGCAATGGGTCTCCTGCTTAAGTGGGGGTCAACGGGGGAAAAGCATTTTCCTCCTTGCCAGCTACCAGAAGACGCGAAGCGGATACTCGGTATGCCTGGCTATATTCAAAAGATAACAAAGGGGATGGCAAACAAGATAAGAAAACAGAAAATAAGGAAAAAAGGTATTTTACAGGTATAATGCAGGTGCTTTTTATAAAATGTGTTTCTTGTCTGGAAACTTAAACAGCATTTTGTGTTGATGAAACATTATAAAAATAGGGAAACAGTCAACATAAAACCCTGTTGACTATGCTAGATGTTATAGCTTGACAGTGAGCGCGGTGAAAGCTTTGTATAAGTTACATTGGTTCCATTGTATCCAGTGATGGCCTGATTATATCAGATCACTGATCCTCAGAGACAGAAGCACAATTACCAGAACGTATTGTGCGCCATTTTCATGTCACCCGTCAGAAATCATTCTGACGGGTTTTTGTTGTTTGATGATCCATCAACAGATTTTCTCAAAAAACCAATTATGGAGAAAAATATGCCGTGGGATGTCAATAGGGCAATCCATTACCTTCGAGCGAAGGTTCAGCCAATAAGCCAAGGTTTATGTGCAACTTATACTCGTCAGGCCATCGAAGCTGGAGGTATTCGTTTACTACACACACGTCATGCAAAGGATTATGGATCGTCTCTCAGAGCATCGGGTTTTCGTGAGGTTTCATCAACGGGGCCATTCCGAGCAGGAGATGTTGCTGTTATCCAACCTATCACAGGGCACCCAGATGGACATATGTGCATGTTCGATGGTAATACTTGGATATCAGATTTCAAGCAGAGAACCTTATATCCTGGTCCAGCATATCGCAATGAGAAACCAATCTATAAAATTTACCGGCATCCGTAACGGATATAAAATATTAACCCTCTGTATTTTTACCTTTTTCCCACTCTGGGCATATGCCCAGAGTACAACACCAGCACAGGAAGTTCTGGAATTTTATCAAAAATACATGATAAATTGCGATCATATGTTTAGTAATGGTGTGGAAAAAAACCGTGATGGTTTATTTTGCAACATGAATATTGGAAAATATATTACAAAAGAATTGCACAACAAAATAATTTCGGCTTATAATTCTGGAACTTACAGTAATTTGACTGGAGATAGGAATTATTTCACCCATACTCAGGATTTCGATGCACGATGGGCCTCTTTTATGTCCGTCACAGAAATAAAGGCAGATAGAAATAATTCAGTTATTCGACTTCTTATGAATTTTCCAAAAGGGGCCGGTGAACCGCTTGCAGTGTGCGTCAGGCTACACCGTGAAAGTAGTGTTTGGAAGATTTACCAGGTAGACCCATCTCTGTATACTGACCTGCCTGATTGTAGGGATAACTGAGTAATTTATTGATAGTATAGATTATTTTTTATGTAATTAAGATGTGAGTTTCTCTTCTAGAAATGCGGCGGTTTCCTGATTTTTCTGTTGGTGTGACTTCCTGTGAACAACCTTGCTGACAGCATCCTTGAACGCATAGGCATGTTTTTTGAGTTCTGCGAGGTCTTCAAAATTGTCTTGGATAACGTCCAGCAGGGTTTCAAGATCTTTGAAGATAAGCAGGAAGCTTTGTGACCTGACTTCTGACACACTCTCTGTTCACGGCTTCACTGGTGACACGCCACCATTCCAGCACCTTGGCCTTTTCCTGCGAGGTGTATTTATCCAGAATGGAATGGTGAACTATGGAATAGTAGCAGGGGAAAGAACCAAGGGTTTCCTTGATGGCTCGTTTCTTTTCAGGGTTGTATGTCCAACGGCTGATTTCCCATTTGGGCCTTGCTTTATTGTCTAATAATCGAAATTAGATAATAAAATTCTCCTTATAAAATAAATAGTCAACATATTATAAATGTGACGTTCAAATATAATTATAGATATTAATTTATGCGTTACGCAAATAAGTTATGCAAAAATGTTTTGACGATGAAGGTTGCATAATGTGTTATTATTATAACAAAACTCTTTGAGGAAAACTCACGGAAAATTTTTTATTTGACGTCTTTCTCAAAAATAAAATCAAAGAAATTATCTCTAGGAAAAATTCTTGTATTGCATCGGCTTTTCTTGGCTTTGGTTCCGAAAAAAATATACCTGATTCATCAAGGGTAATTTGCGATATCGGGATGGGTGGAACAAACGCTAATAGTCTTATTGAGATTAGGAAGAAATTGGGGAATGATTTGCGCTGGATATCCGCATTTCATCCAAAGGTGTATCTATCTGATTTGGGATGTATCATTTGCTCTGCAAACCTTTCCAATAATGGAGTAGGCTTTCTGGGACAAAATGGTCTCATCGAAGTTGGTGTATTTCATGAATATGGTTCATCTGTTTATACACAAGCTAAAGATTGGTTTGATAAATGTTTCCATCAAGCATTGCCAGTATCTGATGTTGAAATAGATATTGCTTGCAGGACATGGAGTGCTGATAGGAAAGGAATGCCCGATAGTGATGGTACATTGAAAGGATGGAACGTTATATTGACGTATGAAGAAATTGATGAAAAACTAAAAGATGATGCGAATATTTTTTTAGAAAACAATCATAGTAAATATAGTATTGATATTAATAATGTTGATTTCTTTCAGGACTTGCCGGAGTCACGCATTCTAAGCGGATACTATATAAACGTACATGTTGGCAGTAGAGGAAAAATATATATTACTGCTCTTAGATTTTTGTTTTCAAAAAATTTTGAAACTACCGATGGAAAATCTATAATTTCTTATTTCGAAGCCCTGAAATGGAAAGGACTTCTCTTAAAAAACCTGATGCGAAAATTCTTTCAAAAAATAGTTCAGTTAGGGAAATGATAATTGATAAAGAAGATGAGTGGAGTGAAGCAATTATTACTTTAGAAGATTTTGTAAAAGTAATTGGGAATATATTCTCCTAGAGACATCTGGAAATTTACAGGAGTATTTGAGAAAACTGTTGTCAGCGGTGCGCCGGAAAGGGAATAACCTGAACCGGTTCATCGGTGGTTTTTTCATACTCTGCCACCAGTTTCCCGGCTAACTCGCCGCCAATACAGGTAGCAGAGTTCAGGAACAGCTTCATGTCTTCCCACTGACAGGTTTCCATCCAAGCCGTATCAAGATTAAAGGCTCTACAGCTACTTTTGATCATATAGCTGTCAAAATCCACCCTGTAAGCCCTGATGGTTCTTCCTTCAAGCAGACTGACAATCTCAGGGTAAATCTCCGGCCATGTGGAGACCTTGTTATTATCCATACTCGCACCATACTGGAGCACGTCTTTGGTCATGTGATGGTAGTTGCTGGCTCCTTCTGCAATCGCCACAGAAGGCTTGCAGAAACGATTGAGCATCAGTTGCCCCTTATGGTCTGTAATCGTAATCTGAAGCATCTGGTCATGGGGCCCCTGACCTGTTGTTTCCACGTTCAGCACCAGATGCGTTTTTGCCTGAATTTTCTTCTTTTTTGACATGGGACACTGAGCCAGTTTTCCGGGTCTTTCGATCTGTCTCAACAGGGCTTTTAACGCTTTGTCAGTGTCCAGACTGGTCATGAGACGGGAAAAATCATTGTTCCACCACAGCATGGAAATCTCTGCGGGTTTCAACCCTTCCCATATGTCTCTCAGGATGGTTTTCTGAGCCTGTGAAAATGATTTACGACAATCACCCAATGCGGGCATCAGCATCCTCTCCTAGGTAAAATCCATGCCTTTCTTGGCGATGAAAGGCTGAAGATAAGGTTCAACCAGTTTTTCCAGTAATGTGCGTCTGTAGGCAGTTCTATCTTGAACTGTATCAGGAACCTTTATGAACTCAGGAAACATCCAAAGAATGTCACGCCCCAACTTTACCAGTTTATCAGCAACAGCCGTTCTTGTAGCATTCACCATGACAAAATCACGAATGTAGAAACTGCGACTATATCCGACTTCACGCGTAGAAGAAAAACAACGCAGGTAACGTCCAGCCAAGGGACAGGAACGATTATCCGGGATTCTGATGCCTTCAGAGAGCAGGGAAAAGAAAGTGCTGTAATTTATCATAGTATTACTCTATTCAATAAATCCTTAAATATATCAAATAGTTATAATATTAATGGAAATAATCAATAGGTTTGTTTGTTGTTTCATTTGTATGTTTTGCATAAAATGGTCAACAGGGCTTTCTGTTGACTGGTAAGAGAAAAAACACAGCAAGGTTCAACAGGAAACCTGTGCGACTATGTGTTGAAAAAATCAGACACAGACGAAATGCCCCGGATATCATTTGGGAACAGGTTTTCTGGAATAACCCGTAGGGCAAAGCATCGGACATGCTGTTTCAATGCGAAATAAGCTACGTCAAAAACGGTTTCGTATTCCGAGATATGGTAAGGTTTATCCCACCATGTTCTGCCTTTTGCATCAGGCTGTTTTAATTTCATGACCCATGATGAAAAACAGATTGGCATTGTAAGGCATGAACCTTTTCATCCTCCAATCGTATGGATATCGGTCGAGTGCTACTTCAGGTTTTTTAAATGCTAATCCCATAAAATTCTTCTCCTTTAATCAGGATGAAGAAAAATTACGATAACTACATTTTTTATTTGACTAATTCATTTAAATACTACATAATTAATTTATAAAAACAGTGCTTTTTTGCTCTCGGTGGTTTCGTCTCCATCGCATTTGTTAAAGTCAGATGTTTCTCGCATCTGGCTTTTTTGTTGTCCGGATTTCAGGGCGTCCTTTGTCAAACTAGTTGTTGAGTCATTCCTGGCACCGTTCAGTCTTCCTTGCCTGTGTTCCTGTCATACTGGTTGGACAGGTCTGTTCAACAGGGAAGGAAACATATGGAAGACACTACGAAAACATGGAGCATCAGGGGGATTTCTGCTGATGTCAGGCAAGCTGTCATCACTCAGAGCCAGAAGCAGGGCATGAAAGCCGGAGAGTGGCTGACACTGGCTATTCTGGAAAAAATCAAACAGGACAGAAATGCAAGGTAAAGTCCTAATGGCTTCTACTGGAAAACCTGCTGTAAGTGCAGAGGATGCTTCTGCTGTTCTCGCTTTGCTGGAACGTCTTCAGGGTATGGGAATTGAACCTCCTGAGCACATGAAGAAGCAAGCCATCATGCTGGTCAGGAAGTGCATATCCTCTGTCAGAAAGGGCACATCAGCCAGACAGGAAACTGGAAGTGTCTGACTGATGTGAATTCATTCAGGCCTGGAGTTTCAGGGTGCCATCGTTGACCTGACGGAAGATTTCCATCCATTTGTTTTGGAGAGCTTCATCTGTAGTCGTGAACTGCCAGTTTGGACGATTCACATCTTTGACGGTCACAAAGAAACCACTCACCTTAGCGTTTTCGCGATTTTGTTGAATATTGTGCATACTAACTGAAAAATCTAGATTCGAACCGACAAACTTACTACCAGTTTGTGTTCCATTGCTTCACTGTTGGACATCTTCCTAGTTAAGCTTGACCATTTGTCCCTGTCTGTTGGTCATGAAAAAATCACAGCTATTGAAAGTGATAAAAGTGGGATAAATTACCGCTTTTGACCAACTGAGAGAAACCGCTTGCGTAATTGCATTTGAAAAATAAAAATATATTAAAGGTTTTTATAGGTATCAATTAAATATTTTTGATAGTGGGAATCTCTGCACGTAATAACTTGTCGCACTTCCGTCCGAGTACAAAGCCTTGAAATGTCACTACATATAGCGAATAAAAAATGAAAAATATGGGTATACTAAGCAAAGCAAGGAAAATAGAACCTAAAATAGCATAGACTATGTCACCGATGCTACGCTCCTTCAAAGCTTCCAAAATGCCAACCAAACTGTAAAGCCGAAGAACGGCAAGAGGTGGCTTCACGCAAAGATTTAGAATTAAATCACGTTTACTACCTTTTACAGGAACTCCGTCAAAAGGCTTGTTAATAACAATCATGACAAAACTCCCATGTCAGAGGACAGGGAACAGCACATTTTTCTGGACCTATTAAGCGTCACGCAAGTATACATAATGTAAAAAATTCTTTCAATATAGTATACTGGAAATAAATATTTATTATATTGCAGAATAAGTGAATTTTTATTTATGAAACTTCTGTATCACCAATAGCGTAATTATTGATGGAGAAATAACATGGATTATGGCTATGCCCGCGTATCAACTGATGACCAGACCAATGACCCACAAATCAAGGAACTGGCGCGTTATGGTCTGACTTCCCACACAATCAGGACAGAGAAAATTTCAGGGAGTGTGCTGGCGAACCGGAGACCTGTGCTCTCAGGACTGCTCAAGGCTCTGAGGAAGGTGGATACGCTGACAGTGGTGAAGCTGGACAGGCTTTTGGTCGCAATGCAGTGGATGTCCTGTCTTTGATTGATACGCTTCATGAAAAAGCCATAAGCGTGCGTATTCTCAATCTTGGGGTTGATACGGCCAAACCATCGGGAAGGCTGTTTCTGACCCTTCTGGCTGGCTTTGCGGAGTTTGAGAGGGAGATTATCAGGGAACGCTGTATAGCTGGTCTGGAATCAGCCAGGGCCAATGGTGTGCATCTTGGGAGAAAGAGTTCCCTGACCAAACATCAGAGAACACACGCCCAGAGGCTCAGGGAGGAAGGGAAGTCTGTCAGTGAGGTAGCCCGTATCCTGAACACCTCACGCATGACAGCATGGAGAGCCATGAACCCCGTTCAGGCTGTATCATAAACCGCAGTTCTGATATGAAACCAAGACATGACAGCCAGAGCTTTTCTGCCATGTCCCGGAAACGTGAGGTTTTGATATAATGTTAACTAAAATGTCCCTTGATTACTGTTACTAATTCAGGTCCTTTTGCTACAGTATCGTTACCTCCGAGTTCTAAATATTTTTCAAGGACAAAATTGAAAGTGTTAAAAAACATATTATAATCAATTAAATTTAGATCAATATTGGATATGGTGTCTGTTAGAGTATCGATGGAATTATCTTTTTTATATTTCATGGTTACTGACATTGCTGTGTGATATAGTAGATTGTTGAAATCTTTCCTCTCCAAAGTAACGATATTTTTCATGAGATTTTCTACATGTTTTACAATACGATAACAGTTTAAATACAAGTTCATAGGATAATTTTTATCAAAAATCATTTCGTAACGTTTGTGATCATTAATTAAAGTCGATGGTCTAGCTCTTGCATTGTCCGGTTGTAAAAGAAGTGTCGAAATTACACATTGAGCTAAATAAGAGATGGATATAATTTTTGATACAGGTTTCCCTTCGTTGCGATAGAAATTTTTTCGCCTATCATAAAAAAGACCATTAATTTTGAAATAATCTTCAATATCTCTATGTATACTGTCTGCACTTCTAAGGGATGCAGGTGGGATACTAGTTTGGCTATTTGTTGCTCGAATGATTTTATCTCGAGCATCTTCTTTCTCTTCACATATTACTCTAACTAAAATATTTCTTTTTTCATTTTTTTGATTATCGGTTGTTGAAAAAAAATTATATATTTCATGAGATGTTTGAAGGCCATTAACAATTTGGGGGTTTTCTATGGTTAGAGTTTTTCCTGATAACGTTGCTTTAGAAGATATTACTGTAACCCCATTATTCAGAAACCAAAACTCTTGATCTGCATTCCGTAATGTTTTTTGTATTGCATCATTTACTATGACGGATCCATTATAATCTCGGACATTGGATTCAAATATGCTTCTAGATAAATCGTTTTTATCTGAAATGAAATCATAATATTTTTCTAAATTGACCAAGCATAGATAGCTTCCTGATGATGTTGCTATCGGTGATTCTGATAATTCCATGGAACGTGTTGTATTTTTCACTTTCCTACTTAGTTCGAGTAAATCTGTTGCACTGACAAACTCAAAATTAAATTCTGAACCGGTAAATAATTTTTTTACAGTTGTTTCTAGAACTTGTTTTTTTCCTCTGACTTTTGGATGAACACCTTCTCCTAGCGTTGAATAATAATAATTAAATCTTACTTCTGGGAACGACTGCATGAGATTTAAATATAAATCCTTAAATATAGAAATCTTTTTAATTAAATCAATATTATATCTTAATTTTATTTCTTTATTGGTTTTTATGTCTTGAGATATATTAAATAGATCTCGAGTTGATTCGTTTAAATTAACTACAGCAGATTCTGAGAATTTTTTCGATGTTTTTGATTGTATAATAAATACTTCAATAAGGTTGTTTTTTGAAGTTTTTGAGTAATCTGTATCTTCCTTTATTAACTCTCCGTTGAGGAAGGTAAAAAATGTATCAATGCCACCGTCTCCTCCATTGCCAACACGGCTATATTCTGCGTCTGAGTAACTTATATCTTTATCTTTTAGTATTTGCATTGATGAGTATGTTTCAAAATAATCTTCATATTTTATTTCAGAAGCTTCTGATTGCCGTTTAATTATTGTTTCCATAATTATTTGAGAGTTTGTTAAATCTGACATTTCTGTGCTTTCTGATATAATGTGGATTTATAAACAATAGACAAAAATCTATAATTTTCTAGAGAATATGTCTTCAATATTCCAAAAATCAGGATATTTCACACTTTCCGCAACCCTCTTAAGGTTCACAATATCCACATCATCGAAATAGACTGTGCTTCCGACTGACTTATCGTGGCTTTCACGGCCCAGAAAGTCATCAATCCAGGATTCACGTAACCCACCCTCGCCATGCTCATGAATGTTCCTGAGTTTGGTAGACACGTTATGCCGAAACGAATGGAACACCACGCTCCTGCCAATACCAAGGCGTGATTTGAACTTGCTGAAATCTCTCTGGAAGTGAGCAGAACGCTTGTTGTCTTGCCCCTTAAAATCAATGTCATGGAACAGATAGTGACGTTTCTGGTTCATGGCTCTTTGGGCAAGGTCAAGCAAACCAGCTTGCTGTAAGGCTGTGCAGATGGGAACGACACGCTTCCCGGCTTCTGTCTTCGCACTCCATTCCGTCCAAGGTTTTCCTTTCAGGGCAGGGTGATCCTGCACCAGAATGCAGGGAATACCTTGAATCTCCTGAATGTCCTGCGGTCTTAAACGACAGATTTCTTCCAGTCGCATCCCTGTGTAAGAGGCAATTCCCACAATCATGGACGCTGTCTTGTGGCTGATGGTGCCAAACTGCCAGGGCTGACCCGCAATGGCTTTTAAGTCGTTATCACTCCAGCGCACACGATTGGTTTTGGACTTTGTGTCAAACTGCCAGCCACCTGTGAAAACATTGCGATCCACAAGGTCACGCAGAAGGAAATGCTTCCAAAGTCCCGAAAGCTTGGTGAAATGGTTTTTGACTGATTTCCCGGAAATACGGGCCAGCTTGCGTTTCTTCGCATCGGCCACAAATTCCTGAACTGTCCGGGTGTCGTTACGCTGTTTACCATAACTTTCCGGTAGCTGTTCCATCAGGGCTTTGAAATGCCCAACATCTGCCCCGGTATAATCCCGCATGGGTTTATCCCCACAGACTTCCAGAAAGCGTTTGAAGGTGCGTTCGTAGGATTTGACCACAGTGGATTTGACTGTGGTGTCCTTGCTTTCCAGGAAAATTTTAATTGCTTCTGAAAACAGGGGAGAAGGTTTCTCCTTTGGAGCCAGAAAGGCTTTCATGTCCTTGATCTGGCTTTGAATATCAGTCAGGGCTGGAAGGCTGGCTTTGGTCTTTTTCAGGTCTGTGACAGTGCGTTCCAACAGATGCACACCTCTGCCAGTCAGATTTCTGGCTTTCTCCAGCTTTTCCACCTGTTCCAGACTTTCCATGGAATGTCTGAGTCTCTGATGGTCATATTGCGTCTGTAAGGATGCAATCCTGTGCTGGTAATCCTGAATAAGCAGGTCAAAGAGCTCCTGCACATCTTCAGGCAGTTCATTCCTGATAAAATTTTCGTCTTCGCTGAGTTCTGTTTTGAGGTGCATTACGGAACGGAACAACCTTTCGGTCTCTGCGAAAACTGCACACGCATATGGTTTGGCAACCTCGCGTTTGTTAGTGCCAAGGGAGAGCCATAGCTCCTTTTTGCCCACAATATCACAGATATGTGAAGGAACGGCTCTGCGGAAATGATACCCGGATTGGAGACGAATCAACATACAGACGGCTCATTTTGTAGAAGCCGATTGTAGAAGGTTCGGCTTTTATGGTTATGGAAAGACCATAAAAGTCAATTAAATCAATATGTTATGAGTGGTGCGAACTGCGGGACTCGAAACCACAGTAACACCTATAAAATCTTGTAAACTATTGTTTTATATAGTTTTTACGTCCGTTTCTTCTACAGTAAACTGTAGAAAGTCGCTGTAGAAAAATCAACCAAATTTAGGAGTAAGATTCATGTTTTTCGGCTTATTTTGAACCGCTTGAACATGCTGGTTTAAGCCATTTTCTGGTTCGTCCTGGATGCTCTGTATATACTCCTCCTTCTCTCTCTGATTAGACGCTGTAACAGCTTCTATTGCGGAATACGGGTCACTTGCTTCTTTAGCTTTCATAAATTCTTTGACGCCTTGTTTGTCTAGATCGTCTAAATCCTGATCCAATAAATTCCCTAGACGGTTGTATATACGTCTGGCCTCTTTAGCCTCTGGTCTATCCTGCCATTCCTTGATTTTATCCGTCTTCTCCATAGCTACACGGTTCGCTATAGTATCTATGCCTTCTTCTCGTGTTTTCTCATTCTTCAGCATTTTTTGAGCAAGTTGATTTTCATGATATTGAATAAGTAATTGTTCACGTTCGGATTGCGTTAATAAGTCAACAGATTCAACTCCTTCACATAATCCCAAATAGTGACCAATATTTTTAACAACACAAACAGCTAATAAAAATGCTTTTTCAATAGATTCTTTTAATTCATTTTCTTCTAATTCTTTTGCAGTTTTCTTATTATTATTAAAGAAACTAGAAGTATCTTTTAAATCTTTAATTTTATTTCTAAGTTTAAAGACCTCTTCTTTATTTTCTTTTAATTCATTGAACTGATTTTTAAATTCGTGTTTGATTCTCTGTTTAATAGACATAGAAGACTCCTCTATTAAATCGGGATGTGATGCATTTATTATAGTTAATAATTTTTCTTGTTCTTCTTTAATGACATCTTCAAAACTTTTTTTAGATTCTGGCATGTTTGAACGGTTCTTAGCGGAATCCTGAGAGTCATTTTTATCATCTTTTTCTAACAGAGAACCTAAAACGCCATTATTAACAGCTTCTAAAACATCAACGGGAGCAGATTCAGGCATGTCGGAAAGGTGCAATTTAATAACACTATTTTCTTTTTGCTCAATAATATCTGTTATCTCTTTTTGATTCATTTTTAATATAGAAGCAACAGAACCTATAATAAATTTACTATCCAACGTAGAAATAACTGGTGTTAATTTTCCATCTTTCCTTTTATATTGCCCGTCTATTATTTGCATATTCAAAGGTAATAATTTCTCTTGTAACTCTTGATAATCTGTTATTCCTTCGCATGAGTTTTTAGCTATTCTACATAGCTTTTTAATATCTATGTCCTGCCTTTTTGCTTCCTGCAAAGCCTTATGAGTGTATTTTTGTTTAGGTAATGGCTCTTGTGCCAGCTTACTAGCAATAGCAGAGACTTCGGGATTTAAGTCAGCCGTTGCATATGCAACAGCTTTATTATGTTTTCCGATAACATGACTAAATCCAAACTCATTTTCTAAAGTTCTAGATAATTTCTCATGTCTTTGATAATTCTTTTTATCTGATAAGACTTTACCGTTTTCTAAAATTTCTGGAACAGTAATGTGATAATGCTGATTTGATATGTCTTTATCGTCTGTATCCTTTTCTTTTGTATGACGAACAACAACAGCATCATCAATATTAAATGCAAATTCATCAGCAAGTGCCTGAAGTGTCCTTTTAAATTGCTGATCTGTCATTTTTTCAGTGCTGTTAATAATCCAATGTCTGAGAGCATACTTTGACGGCTTGCCAGCTTTATGACGTGCAGAATCAAACGCATCAACCATGTCTGCGCGGTTCCCTTTGATTAATTCAATAGCTTCATTATCTTCGACTTTATCGAGTAAATGCCTCGTAATATTGGTAGGTCCAGATTTTGTTTTAATGCGTGTTGATTTAATAATTATACTCATTGTTTTAATTCCTTATTTAAATTTTTATAAAAATTATCTCCAAACTTTTTTTAAAGTTTTTCTGAGTTCTTCACGCATGTCCGAAAGGTTCCTATCTATATTATCAATAGTTCCAATTTCACCCGTAGAATTCGCGTGTTTTGCAATTTGATTAAGATTATTGCCAATTGCAGAAAGTTGCCTTTTAATTTCCATCAATTCAGTAGCAATAGTGCTACCGCCGTGCATGATTTCATATAATGCGTTTCTCATTAAATGAGACATTTTAATATTATTCTTCTTACAATACTGTTTAACTTCATCATGATATTGATGAGGTAAACGTATTTTTAACTGTCTCCATAAATTTGGGTGACTGTTATTTTTCTGTTCTAAATCTGACATTTTTAATACTCCCATGTGTTAAAATTCAATGTCTCAAATCTGCCAAAAAATAAGCGGAAGCCTTATTTTTCCAGCGTCTAGATGGTTCGCAAGAACCGTCTAGGCATGGCTGGCTTCGTCAACATTTGTTGGCATGGCTATTATAGCATGAAAGAACACACATAATAATTAGATCACGAAAACCCTTATAAAATAAGAAGAAAAAGGAACCGCGTCTTTTATGTAAAAAGAACCGTTATAATAACTCTAGAACTCATAATAAAAAAGGAGATTGAGTTATGAATGAATATGAAGAATACGATTTAATCGCTCGCAAAGTTCGAAATCAGAATGAATATATACTATTCGTAGAACAAGAAGACTTTTCTGAAGATGTATTTTTAAAACAAGAGAGAAAAACATCTTATTTTGTGTGTGTGTCATCAACTAAACACTTTAATGTTAAAAATGTTATTGAAGTGATTGAGAAAACACGACTAACGAAAGATGTAAAAAAAATATTAGAAGATTATCAAGAAACAAAAATATTATTTGATAGTATGATATAATAGATATTGAGTATTTTTTACTCATTGTTTTTACATAATTTTCCTAAAATTGAATGTCTCTATATCTAAAAAAGGTATAGAGATTTTTTTTATGGTAACGTTTTTCCTTATATTTATTGATAATAAAATTTTTTTATATTTTTTTATATCTAGCTATATTTTGTGATATTATATAAGTATCCCAGAAAATAAGGGATATACAAAAGGAATTTGAACAATGAGTAACATAAAAAAATACATAGTAGTTTTTGATTCAGAAGGTTTTAACGCTGGTATCAAAAATTTGGAGTGTAAAGAAGAAAATCTTAAATCATCTATCAAAGATTTATCTAATGAAGTGAAACAGGATTTAATATCTTCAACTGATGTCGAGTTAAGTGATTTTCATATAGAGTCAGGAATATCACAAGGTGAAGCTGATGAAAATTTTGTAAAATCCATCCTGGATGAAACAAACATTTATATAATTGATACTGAACAATATGATGTTGAAGATTTTGATTATGATACATTAATAGATTTAATTTTTGAGAATGATATTAAAGTATATTCAAAATTTACAGACATCTAAAAATTATAAGTTTTTCTAGATTTCTTTAAAAAATCTGGATTTTACAAGGAATATAAATAATGGAAAAAATATTAGAAAATGGAAATAAGTTAGTTTTATCAGAAAATCAAAGGTTTGGTGGTTCTCCAAAATGGGGGAGGCGTTATGGTATATACGTTGCAGAGATTAAGCCAGAATCTTATTTTTATAGAAGAAATGGTAAGAATGTTATTAAAATTCATTCTGAAAAATCGGCTGTGAAATGGATGGGATCGAATTCAAGCCCGGAATATCGTTATTCTATTTCAGAATCTGAAAGAATTTTTAACTCTATACATTGATAATAAAAAAGCCAGTATTTAACTGGCTTTCTCTTTAATGCTGAATCCTAATGTTTACATAGTTATTATTGCCATTATCGCAATTTTTAATAACTTGAATAGGCGTAAATCCTTCAGTATGATCTTCTTGCATTCCTGTTACTGTTACGCTCTGAGCCACATTTTTATAATCTAATAAACCTAAGCGTTCGCAAGCCGATTGCGGTAAATATAGGAAATTAAAGGCAAGGTAGATATTATCGCCTTGATGGTCTTTTTGATAATTAAACGGTATTACCTCAATATTTCCACCGAATGGCGTTACTATTAATCCGTTTTTTATAAATTTATTCGGTATTAATCCAGATTTCGCAAGTGTTTTTGCATCTATGTTTTTATATGATGATTGAGAATTTGTTAAGCTGTTGCAAGCCTCTATTAATAGGCTAACTTCAGTTATTAACTGCTGTGTTTTTTGCTTTTCAGAAGCCATACTTAATAAAACCATGACTAAGCCAATCAGAATAGCCATTATTCCTAAAACAAATAACGCCTCAATTAATGTTAATCCTTTTCTATACGTCTTTAACTCATTGTTTTTATTCATTTTTCCATATCCTTATTTTAAATTTCTAATGTATTTTTAGGCTTTATTTTTTGTTTTTGATCTTGTGCTAATTTTTCAGATCGTCGTGCTTGATTGTTCTCAAAAATAGCTAAACAACCAGCAAAATATTCCCTCACGTTACTAATTTTAGTATCCAAAAAATGGCGGTTTTCCGCCGTTAAATGCGGATTAGCACGCTCTGCGATACGGCATATAGATGCTGTTGTAGATGGTAGAGTGTCAATTTCATCTTTCAGCGGTAATGTCTTATTATCAACGATAGAAAATAAAACATCTGCACATATCATAGAACTAATGAAATTGCCGTTAATGGCTTCATCTGCTAAAACATTAAAACACTCGTCAACAATATTAATTAAGTCAAACATTTGTAATACTCCTTTTGTATATCTATGATTATTATAATACAAATTTATAAATATTAGGAATTTTGGAAAATCGAAAATGTATATACAGAGATACTCCAAAATAATACTATTTTTTACAGTGAAATTGCGCGGGTTTTTGGTCGATTTTATGAAAAATTGCGCGGGTGAAATTGCAAACACAAAACAGAACTAACGGGAAACCTACCAGGTGTAAGCCTCTCAAGAATGGCGGTTTTCTGCCGTTTTTCGGGTGCTTCTTTGCTGATTTCTGGAATTCTGCAACACTATTGTATGATATTTTTTTTATACAAAGCTGTTACACCTGCGCGGGTTTTTGCTCAAAAATCCCCAAAATTGCGCGGGTAACTTGCACATAGGAGCCGTTTCAGAGGGGTTAAATTTTCTCATGTGCTAATATACAGCACCCCCTTTTAGGATGCTGAAAACGGCTTAAAATAAGTGTATATACAAAATGTTCCCTCAATAGGCAGATGGTAAAATTTCATTTTTCAGGTGATTTATATATACAAAAACATTAAAAAACCGCTGTTTTTACATAAAATCACTCAAAAATTCTAATATCTCACCACAACCTGCTCCAAAAAGTGCAGGTGCGACGAACATCCAAAAAATGAATTTTATGGGGCTGACATCTTTATATTCTTCTTTCATTGTTTTTTATCCTTTTTTTCTGTTTTCATTTTGAAAACCCTTATATTATATCACAAGAAAACAAATAATATGACTGCGGGACACAGTGCGAAAATCTAACGGAAAATAGCTGTGCTCCCTAGCCAAGCGGCAATGAGCGGGCCTAGCGGCCTGAGTGATTTTGATAGGCCGGGCAGGCCGTTAACGGTGTCCATATATTAACTATAGTCTAAAATCTCCATATATCGCCGTATATACGGCTCCATATATCAGCCAGCTACCACCCTACTACGTATATACAGACATCACTGTAACGGCTTTAAAATGGGAAATACAGCTATACCAGATATAGGGGTATGAGTTGACACAAGTGTATTCTGTGAGATTCCTGTTGAAATTGATTTTTTGTATATTTTGGTAATTTTTCTAGCCTGTAAACTGTCTAAGTGCCTGTAATGACAGTAAACTTTGTATATACTCTATAGGAATTTGGTCATCATCATCTAATTCAAAGTCAAGCCTTGGCTTGACTCTTGGATAATTAGAAATAAGTGAAACCAAATTATTATATGTAGTATTTTCTACAACATAATTAATGTCTGTAATGCAATGTTTATAAATATCATCTAGTTTATTTGTATATATGTTTTGAATTTTTAAAGAATCTATAAAATTGAATTCGTCAATAACGTTAAATAATCTTTCGGTTATCTCTTTTCTCATACGATTTTTACGTATTCCTGTCCTATCAATTTCAGGTTTATTAATTTTCACTCTAATATATTTTTCTTCATTATCATCACTAGAATCTACGTTATTAGCTGTTGATAATGGTCTATTATATTGATATTTCTCAATTTTTATAATTTTTTGATTCAATATCGTTTTTTTCATCTATTCCTTTTTTCCAAAAATCTTTGCTGAGTTGTAAATTTTCATAGATATTAAGCCATAAAATCGGCAGTTTACTGCCGTTTTTAGGGTGCATGTTGTATAATCTATCACATATAGATTTAACAGAACGACTTCCCCAAAAGCTGTATCCGCGTAATCCGAAAGCTGATAACTGCGATTTATGTCTTACTGCTTCATCGTCATAAGTCATTTCATCTGCATCGGTAACTTCTAAAGATTTTTTGATATAAGTCATAATGTAGCTTGCTGGTGATGCAGTTTCATCATCATCTTCATTTTTCTCAATTAATTTTAAGTCGTAACGGTGGTTTATTGCATCTTCACCATTTTTGTTAACAGTATCATCTGTCCCATTTGTTAAACGATTTAATATTTTTGAGACAACATCATAAGAATCAATCATTTTAAGATTTTTACGGTCGTGAATTTGTGGGGGAAGAAAAAATAAAAAGTGAGTGTGTGGGCATCCATCTTCATGAAATTCAATAACTTTAAAACCAAACATTCCTTTAAATTCTTTAACTTTTTTCAAGTTGGCTCTAAAAAGACTAATTAAATCAGATAGGTAGTGCTTGGTTTTTTCTGCACTGTTATTCTGATGCTTGTATTGCTTATTTTTTCGGCTTCCATGAGATTTGGGGGCCGGATGAAATTCAGGGGGTAGTGTAATAGTGCCGAAAAACGCTGATAATCCTGCATTTTCTGCTTCTGCTACATATGCAGATGTTATCGCGTAAATGCTTGATAATCTTGCGTTTTTCTTCTTTTTAGTAATGTCATATAAGCTAATTTCTTCACCAGATTCGACGATACGAACCACAGCAGATTGTGCCCAATGCTTTGCTTTTTTCTCATCCTGAATTTTTAAACGTGTGGTATTTCTATGACTGATAGAACCTCTTTTTTCACTCACAAGTCCCAAGGCACTAGCTAAATCTGCCATTCCGCGTCGTCCAACTTTTCTTAAATTTCTGCTTATATTAGAACGACTTACAGCACGTAATCCTGCCTGGATTTCTAATTTATCTATATTTTCACAAATGTTTTTTAAAGGTGATCTGGAATTTCGTTCTATCCATTTTTCTTCTTCAACTCTAACATCTGTTACTTCTTGAATAGTCCTTTCATCACCTGTTATAATTTCTAATGTCCCCAATTTTTGATGTTCTTCTATAATGGGTAAAATTGTATTTTTCGTTTCATCAGCAAAGATTTTGACTGTTCTAAAAGATTTTTGTAAATCGTGAAAACCTTCATTTAAAAAGAATTTATAGGCGTTCAACTGACTAAAGGAACGGCCATATTTTTCATGAGATTTAGGGTAGGGTTTTAAATTCATATTACTGATAAGTTTAGAAAATTTATCAGTCTGAGATTTTACGAAATTATAATTAACACCGCAAAGATTAGCAATTTCATCACCTACCCAGCTTGGTAATTTATTAACTGAATTGATAATATTTATTTCTGATGATTCGCTGATTGCATTAATTTTTTCTAGAATCTCATTAATTTCAAATTCTATGTCTTGTTTAACAATGTTTTTAAATTCTGAAATTGAATCACATAAAACTGTATCTAATTTTAGAAGAACAGCAAACGCAGGCCATTTTGTATATTCAAACGCTGTTAAATTTGGAAAATTGTTTTTTAATTTCCAAGCCCTGGCAGTCAGATTATCAGGATTTTTTTCTAATTTTTCTCTTAAAATTAGAAGATTCCCTTTTTCATCTGAAAGAAAATTATGAATGATTTCAAGAGATTGATAGTCATATAGAGAAATATCAAAATATTCTAAAATTTGAGATAATTTTTCACCGCAGGAATTTGCCAAAAAATCAATAAACGAAAACATGCTAACAGCGTCATTATAAAGAAGATGAAAATCTTCTTTATTAACCCCATACCTTTTTTCTAATTCGTCTTTTTGATAATATTTTACATAATTTTCCATTTTTTTAATCTTTTTTCTTGTAATATCGGAAAATCATGCTATAATATGGTTATCAAGACAATTATGTGATGATCTTCTGATATCCATATATTATAACATAGAATCTTACAGAATACAATACTCTGTAAGATTTTTTTTATGTCATATCAAGAAAATGGCGGTTTTCTGCTATTTTGCTAATTTTCTTATGTCAAAAAATTCGGGATAAGTCATAGAATCCGCAACTTTTTTTAAATTTTCCATCTCAATCTCATCTAGATAACTTTTTACACCGACACTTTTAATGTTTCCTTCGTGTCCCATAAAATCGTTAATCCAAACTTCTGTTATCTTTTTTTCCGCATATTCGGGTAAATTTCTGAGTTTTGTAGATACGTTATGGCGAAAACTATGAAAATCTACGCCTCTTGGAATTTTCTTACGTAGTTTAAAACGTGAAAATGCCTGCTGGAAGGCATCAGAGCGTTTTTTATCTTTTCCAGAAAATCTTAAATCTGAGAATAAATAATATTGTTTTCTAGATTTTTGTGAATTGATGAACTTTAAGAATCCGCAATTAATCAATGTTTCACAAATCGGAACTGCTCTCTCACCAGCTTCTGTTTTAGGATTCCAATATTCCCAGGGTCTATTTTTTCTAGCTTCATGTTCTTGAATGAGTATAACGTGAATTCCTCGAATTTCTACTATATCTTCTATTCTGATGCGACAAATTTCCTCTAATCGCATACCTGTATATGCACCTATCCCGACGATAAACATAAAATACTTACGGGAAATGGTAGGGCTATTCCATTCCGCATTTAACAATATTTCTAATTGTTTGTTATCCCACTTAACTCTTTTAATTTTTTTCTTGCTAGTAAACTGCCAATCACCAGCAAATATATTACGGTCTACTAACTCACGAGACAGATAATAACGCCAGACTGTTGATAATCTTGCAAAATGATTTTTAATAGTTTTGTCAGAAATTCTAACAAGTTTTTGTTTATCAGCTAATTCTGTTAATTCGTAAATAGTTCTTTGATCGTTCCTGTTTTTTCCGTAGTTTTCTGGCATTTTTGCCATTAATTCCCTAAAATTACCTGCATCTTCACCGTTATATTTTCTAATTTCTTTATCGCCATTACATTCTAAAAATCTTCTAAAAGTATTAAGATAGCCTCTTTTATCTGAGTCTTTTAATCTATCTTCACTTTTTTCTAAGTAAACATTTAATGCTGTAGATAATAGTGGAGATTTCTTAAGTTCAGGTGGCTTAGTCCAGCTTTCTGCATTAGTAAACCTGTTGTTGATTTCCTGAATTGCTTTATATGCATCGAAATTTTTATTATCTTTAAGATAGTCTAATACATAATCAAGTTTCGGTTTTGATTCTTCTATAGTTTCTTTTAATTTATTATATCTTTCATAATCTTGCATACGTGTTAACAGAGCCTCGGCTTCTGATATGCGTTGTTGTGCTTTTAATTCTTTAACAAGATTCTCATACGTTTCTATAATTTTAGACAGAATTATTTTGTCGTGATCTGTGTCGAGATTATCAATTAATGATGTTGTTTTATCATAGATATAAGAATTTTCTTTAAGCATAATTCTGTGCCTGACAACTGTAAAAAACTGACTTGTCAAGCCAAAAATAGCACATCCACGAATTTTTGCTATTTCTTTATCGTGAGTTTCTAAAGTGTGCCAAATCTCATTTTTTCCCAAGATTCTACGTAAATCTAAGGGAACCCATCTCCTGAGTTGATACCCCGAGTTTAATTTAATCAGCTTCATCAGCTTACCCAACTGTAGAAAGCCACTGTAGAAGATCAGGGGCTTTGGTTGTGGATAACTTCAGAAAAAACTAATTAAAACAATAATTTAAGATGATATGCGAACTGCGGGACTCGAACCCGCACGCCTTTTACAGGCTGGAGATTTTAAGTCTCCTGCGTCTACCATTCCGCCAAGTTCGCGCAGATGCAATGATGCATCTCTGATGATTGAAAGCGTTTTAGCATGGTCGGAGAGAACTGCAACAGTATGTTTTATCGAGCCGCGTGTAAAATTGGTCCAAAGTGTTGTAGCCAATTTTCGGCTTGCTGTCTGTGAGGGGTGAATGTGTCAACCATTTTCCAGAACTGGGCACTATGGTTCATATGTTGCAGATGGCTTAATTCATGGGCAATCAAATAATGGCGTACAAAAAATGGTGCCATTATTAAACGCCATGACAACATTATACGTCCAGAAGATGAACAACTTCCCCAACGGCTCGATGTGTCACGAATATCTAACCGTGTAGGACGTAATCCAACAGCTTGGGCCACGCAGTGCATTTCTTGAGTAAGAATTTTGGTTGCATGTTGCTTAAGAAAGTCTTCCACGCGTCGCGCAAGAAAAGACGGATCTCCGCTTACAAAAAGGCAATCATTTTCTAGCCACGCACCACCTTTGCGATGAAGGGCATGGCAAATTGTGTAGTATTTATCTTGAATAGGAATATGGGAACCAATAGCAAAATGTGGTGTTTGCACTAATTTTTCAAGGCGTATTGTAATCCATTGCGCTTGTTTATGTACAAAAGCCAAGGCCTGTGTGTAAGGGAACTCTTTAGGCAAAGTAACAAGAATAGCCTGTTCTTTTGCAGAAATTCGTAAGATACAGCGTTTGGCTTTTGTTGAAACGCGCCAAATTATTTTTGCAGAACCATATCCTTGCAGCATAACATGCTCTGGCCAAGATGAATGTTCTTTGCAATTCAAGAAAACATCTTTCCGGGTAAAGGTTTTTTAGAGAGATTCCTCAGCAGGAAGGCCGGGCCAACGAACAATGTAATCTTCCAGTGCCCCTGCGCGTCTTTCACTTATACAGCGTCCTGCAGCAGATTCACCCGCGGTGATAACAGATTGGGCAGTATGCGTTAGCAATGGGTGCCACTGTGGTAGGCCACGCCCTTCCGAAAGACGGCGATATGCACAATCAGGCGGTAACCAATCAAGTTCAGGAATCATCTCTGGTGTTAGAGTAATGCAGTCTTGCACTTTGCGATGGCGTTGCGCGTAATCTGTGCATTGGCATGTTTTAACATCCAAAAGACGGCACGCAACAGATGTGTAATGCAGTTCTTCCGTGTCATCATCACGCAGTTTGTGCAAGCAGCAGCGTCCGCATCCATCACACAGGCTTTCCCATTGCTCTGTGGTCATTTCTGTAAGTGGGGTTGTTTCCCAAAAAGGTGCCGTCATTGTGCAATGCCAAAAAAGAGGGAGAGGAAGAAGCTTACGATTAAAGGTTTCTTAAGAAGAGGCCAGATGATGAGCTGTAGGCATGCGCTTTGGTTTGCCCCCAGTTCACGTGCTGTAGGTCCCCATGCTTCTGGTAGGGTTTCAAGTTTGGCAAGCGGCCATAGTGCAAGCAAAGGTAAGCTTAAGGCACCCTGTAAAAAAGGAGTATAAGGTGTGTTGATGACAACAGGCAAAAAAATACTAAGAACCGATGCTGGAATAAACAACATAAAGAATGAAATATAAAAAATGCGCCCAGCATGTATGGCAAATGCCAGCATGAGCAGAACAAACACAAGAAATATGCTTGTTATACTTATGCAGACAAATCCCCATAAAAAAGAATAAGGCAATGGGATTTGCATCAGAGAAGGAATCACTTGCGGAGTGCCCATTGTTCAAAGTGTTCTGCAATGATGTTTAAATGATTTATCCAGAAGATATCATCAACAACAAGGGGCGCAGCCAAGTGGCGTAAGGTGGTATCCACGGCCATATCTCTCATGGATGGTAGAGATGGCCATGCGTTAGAAAATGCTTGCTGCTGCTGTGCCTGATCAAGCCATGATACAAAACTGAGCGCGGTAGCAGTGGTGGCAGAACTATGTGGCACTCCCCAGCCGTAACGCACCTGTAAGCGTTGTTGCCAACAGATGCCAAAACGCTTGGTATCTCCATCGGCTGTGTTCAGCATTTCCCCGGTAGGCGCAAGCCCCATAAGGGCGCCACCGCTTTTTAAAATCTGCCCGGCTTCTTCCGGGGTGGACCACCAGACAATATAAGGCCGTAGCTGATCCAGTTTCCGGAAGGCCCGTATTAACCCATCTTGAGTGTTGAGTGTGCGGTAAACCATTTCGGATGGTACGCCATCAGCCAGTAGGGCAATTTCTAGCGTGGTGCGTGGGTCACGCCGTAGGCTGCGCCGTCCCGGATGGCGGGCAACGTCCCAAAAGTCCGCCCAGTTGGGGGGGGGTGTCAAAACGTGAGCTATCCCACGCAATAGCGTAATCAATGCTGGTGGAATAATTGGGTTGTGCTGCATCTTCAGGCAAAGGGGCAAGCAGGCCTGCGCTGCCTCCTATCGCCAGACTGCTATTTTCCATCATGACCGCAGCCCAATGTTTGGGGCTGTTTTTTTCCTGTTGTTGGAGAGCGATTAGAGATCCGTCCCATCCAGAGGTGATGATGCGGTGATGTGTCTGACGTGTGTATCCGGCAAAAAGGATTTTTTTCTGTATGTCACAAATCCTGCCCGAGAATGTCAGAACCCGTAAGGCGGCGTCTGCATGCGCAATTGTGTGTTTATGCGCAGGACGCGCCTGAACCATTTGAGGGGCAAGAGAGATTACGCCGCCGCCCAACCCAGCCAGCAGGGCTTTCCGTCGGGAAATGATCCCGGCAGAAGGCGCTTGTTTCTGAGGGTGGGGTGACGGTGTCCCGCTGGAGCGACCGTGCAGGAAAGAAAAAGAAAACAGGGTGACCTCGCGCATATAGTGCCGCCAAATGAAGGCAGATGAGTTTAGCCTTATTTTGCATCCATCGGAAAGGCGATAGCGTTCTGTGGTTGCCAAGCCAATATGGCCTTGTTGCCGGGGCGGAGTTCACGCGGCAAATGGACCAGGGGGCGGTGAGCTATAATTTCCGTGCCATCCAAGGTGCGAAACCGCATGGCAATGGCGTGGCCAATGTGATGGGCGGAAACAAGAGTGCAGGCAATATCTGTTTTATCTTCTATCTCCATGCCACCGGAGCGAGGAAACAGAACGGAAAGGCGGTCAGGCAGAATGCAAATGCTGGCCAGATCATTTTCTTCTAGATTGTAATCGGCCACAGCTTCCACTGTCTCGCCCGATGGCAGGCGCAATTCGGCAATATCATCCTCTATAAGTAATACCTTGCTGCTGATAACATTGGCATCCCCAAACTGTGCTGCCACGCTTAGGCAAGCAGGGCGGTTTAGTAGGGTGGCAACATCTCCTATCTGTAACAGGGTGCCATTTTGCATAACGCCAATCTGATCTGCCGCTATCATACAGTCCTGCTTCTGGCGTGAAAGCAGCAGAATGCTCAGTCCTATGGCATGGCGTAACCGATCCAAAAATGTGATTGCACGCCGGATGGTGGGGTGGTCCATGTTTTCGAAAGGCTGATTCAGAACCACAACATCGGGCTGCATGATCAGGGCGCGCGCTAGCTGCGTCCGAAATATCTGTTCTGCATTGAGTATGCGGGCCGGTTGGGCACGCAGGGCTTCCAAGCCAGTCAGGGCCAGTATTTCAGCCCCGCGATGTGCGATTTCAGACTTGTGAAACGTGCTACTGGCGCGCAGGGGCAGGAGAATATTGTCCAGAACGGAAATGTGCGGAAACAAGGGCGCGTGCGGGCCTATTGTTGCCAGTTTTTTATGGTCAGATGTGTTTAAGTTATATGGTGTGCCGTTAATTTCTATCTGCCCAACCGTAAAGGGGCGTCTGCCAGCCAATGTTTCTGCCAAACAGGTTAGATCCGCATTGTCTTGCCCGATTCCCAGTATGGCTGTGCAACTTCCCGCCGGTAGAGAAAGCGTGAGGGGTTCTGCGTTGTGAAAGAACGCTAGATTGTGAACCGCCAGTGCTGTGGATGAGCCATGCGTGGTATGCATGCAACTATGTCCCTTTCCGTGGGTTAGAAGTAAAGTGCACTATATTTCAGGCAGGTAAACGGAGGTTTCTTTCATGTCTTCAGATAAAATCAAAGAAGTAAAAGCAGCAGGTGAAGCCGCAGCCGACACGGCGCGGGACGAATTGGAAGCCGTAAAAGCGCATCTTGAACGCCTTGTGACCCAGCATCTGGTGCCAGCGCTGGGCCGTGCAGGGGATAAAGCCGGCACGCTGAAGGAGCAGGCGGTTGCCAATGCGCGCGAACTGGCCGATCATGCACAAAGCGATCTTGCTAAGCGTAATCGTGGTCAGTCTTCCTGGTTGTCCATTGCCATTTCCGGCGTGGTGGGCTTTATCCTTGGGCGTCTGTCACGCTGACGCTTGTGCGTCATCTGAACAAAGGTAGCCTCGGAGCCCATGCGTATCTTTGATCTTGGTAAATCCGCCCTGAATGCTCAGTCTAACCTGATGCAACAGATGGCCATACGATACGGCAAGCAAGCCGTATTGTTGGCAATGGCGGCAGTATTTGGACTATTTGCCCTGATTACAGGGCATGGGCTCCTTTGGGTGCTTCTGGTTTTTGTCGGGCATTTTGGCCCGGTAGGTGCGGCGTTTACAGTATTCGGGCTGGATGTGTTTGTGGCTCTGGTTTGTGTGCTGTTTGGCCGTCGTTCTTACCTGACAGTGCAGGAAGTGGAAGCCCGCATTGCCCGTGACCGCAATATCACCATGATGCGCGACTCCATGACCATGGCAGCCGTAACGGCAACCGTTGCAACAGCCATGGGCCGTGGTGGATCTCGCAAAGTGTGGGACGTTGTGCGGCGGAAAAAGGACTGAAATCGTCCAGTCTGGACGAAACCATAGGTTCCATTCCAAATTTGCATTGGCGCGCAGGATTTTTTCTGTAAATGATGGCGCTGTCTTTCGTGAGTGTGCAAATTGTTTGCACGCTCACTAGTGTGGGTAGGGAATGGAACCGAATCATCATCCCGTTATGGCCAATGAGCCCCGCCGTTTCTTTGGATATCGGCTGGCGCGTCTTGCTGCTGTGTGGCGGCGGGAGATTGATGCCGATCTGCGGGCCTTCGGCCTGACAGACGCCACATGGCGGCCCATTTATTATCTCAACTTCTCCAAAACACCCATGCGCCAGACAGATCTGGCCCGCTCCCTCTCCTTGGAAGCCCCTTCACTGGTGCGGCTTTTGGATGTGCTGGAAAAGCGTGGCTACGTGGTGCGTGAAACGGATGAAGAAGATCGCCGCTCCAAACTGGTAAGTATTACGGAAGAAGGGCGCAGTGTTGCTGCTCTTGTTAGCCGTGTGGCGGATGAAGTGACAGCCCGCCTAACGGAAGATGTTTCCACCACGGAGCTGGAAGAATGCTGCGGCGTTCTTGACCGGGTTGAGCAAGCCGCCCAAAACCACCGGGATACCATTGGTGGTGATAAAAGAGGCATGCGGTAATGCCAGTTTCCAGAACAGTGTCATGCTAGCTGAATTCAATATATTTGGTGTTTTTATTGCACCTATTGTCGTGTACGCCCTGGCGGCGCTGCCGATTACAATGTTTGTTCGCTTCGTGTTGTGGTGGAGCGGCCTTCTGGGCTGGTTCTGGCATATCGCGTTGTTCGAAGTATCGTTATACGTCAGTATTCTTTGCCTGCTGATCCTCTACGTCTGACCCGAAAAGGCTTTTGAGTCTCCGCAATGCCCCTTCTGCGCACCCTGATACGAGTTGTTCTGACCCTTGCGGTCGTCTCACTGGCCATCGTTCTGGGGATTACCCTGTGGAACGTGTATATGATTGCACCCTGGACCCGCGATGGCCGTGTGCGTGTTTACGTTGTGGACGTGGCCCCCGAAGTTTCTGGCACAGTGGTGCAGATTCCCATCGTGGATAACCAGTTTGTGCATAAGGGTGACCCGCTGTTTGTGCTTGATCCGGTGCGTTTCCGTCTTGCTATTCGTGAGGCACAGGCCCGGCTTGATGGCGCATTGGAAGATTTGAAGCTGAAACGCAATGATGCCCGCCGTCGTATGGGCTTGGGTGGCATTGTGTCGGCCGAAGAACAGGAGGTCTTTAACTCCAATGTGGCCACACAGATTGCATCTGTGGATGCAGCGCGTGCCGCTTTGGATGTGGCCAAACTGAACCTGCAGCGTTCGGTTCTGTATTCTCCGGTAAATGGTTACATCACCAACCTGAACCTGCGGGTGGGCGATTACGCCTCTGCCGGGCAGGCACGTATGGCCGTTATCGATTCCGACTCCTACTGGGTTTACGGGTATTTCGAAGAAACAAAGATGTGGGGCGTACACGTGGGTGATGAAGCCCGCGTTAAGCTGATGGGCTATAAGCCTATCCTTACAGGCCATGTTGTCAGCATTGCGCGCGGTATTAACGATACCAACGGCACACCAGATAAGCTGGGGCTGCAGGATGTGAACCCAATCTTTACCTGGGTGCGTCTGGCACAGCGTATTCCTGTTCGTATTCACATTGACCACGTGCCCGATAGTGTCACGCTGGCAGCAGGTATGACGGCAACTGTGAGCGTAGGCCCTGAACCCAGAGGCCGCCGCGGAAAGTTGACGACCTGGCTGCAAGATCATCTGTAAGCGCAGGACATGAGACAGAACATGAAGGGTCGTCGTCGCCTTGGGCTGTTTCTGGCAACATCCATGTTGTTGTCAGCCTGTACCGTAGGGCCAAATTATCAGCCAGACCGCATGAAGGTTCCGGCAGCGTTCAAGGAGACGGAGGAAGAGCATCCGGCTACGCCTGAAGAGATCGAACGCACCAACAAGGAAATGACAGAGTGGTGGTCTTTGTTCAAAGATCCCATTCTCACGCGCTTGGTGGATGATGCCATTAAGGGCAACTACGATCTGCAGATTGCCGGACAGCGTATTCTGGCCGAACGGGCCATTCGTGATCGGTCTGCCGCACAGTGGTATCCACAAATGGATGCTAATATGGGCGGTGGTGATGTGCGCTATTCCATCAACATCGATAACTGGCCACTGCGTCCGGGTAATCCGGCTAACCGCCCAGAAGCTTCTATGTTGACATATGGTGTGATGGCATCGTGGGAGCTGGATATGTTCGGGCGTATCCGCCGTGATGTGGAAGCGCATGAACATCAGGTTGAAGCCAATATTGAAGGCCGCCGCGCGTTGCTGATGGGTCTGCTATCCGAGCTTGCGTCCGACTATATGTTGCTGCGCGTTACGCAGCTTCAGATCAAGATCGCCACGGATAACATTCGCGTTGCTAAGGATGCGCTGGACCTAACCAACAAGCTGTATCTGGAAGGTGTGGGTAACACCTTGCAGATTGCACAGGCACAGGCCGAAATGGATGCGCAGATTGCTGCGCGTGAACCGCTAAAAACACGTGTTTCGCAGGTAACACACGCCATTGCCGTGCTGCTGGGTAAAATGCCGGGTGAACTGGAAGAGGAATTGAAGATTCCGCGGCCTCTGCCAATTGTTCCGGAATTTCCTGCTACACTGCCGTCTATCGTTATTGCCAACCGCCCGGATATCCGTATGGCAGAGCGGCAATATGCTGTAGCCACGGCTCAGATTGGTGTGGCTGTTGCCAATCTCTATCCACACTTTGTGGTGCCGCTTACATTCAACCCGAATGCATCGGCCATGTATCAGGCGTTTCAGGCAAATGCCATGAGCTGGCAGTTCCTGCTGATGGCCAGCATGCCATTGATGCACGGCGGCAAGATGACGGCAGAAGTTCGTGCAGCACAGGCTGCGGCAGAAGCTGCGCGTCTCACGTATCGTCAGACTGTTTTGCAGGGCTTCAAGGAAGTAGAAGATGCCATGGCGGCATGGCATGATGATATTGAATATGCCGAACAGCTGCATAAAGCCGCAGAAGATAGCGCAACTGCCAGTGAGCGTGCGCGTAAGCTCTACGGTGCTGGTTTGGTAGGGTTTCTGGAAGTGCTGACAACCGAACGCACCACCTTGAATGCCCAGAACATGGAGGCTCTTGCTAAGTTGGAGCGTCTGCGTGATGCGGTAAATCTATACACGGCTCTGGGTGCCGGGTGGAAAGGTGTTGCTCTTACCAACACCACTTTGCCCGTTTCTCTTGAAACGCAGAACTTCCTTGCCCGCGCCTTCAAACAATAAGTCGCAGCAGGGCGGGTTAGCATCGCCTTACGTCAAGCGTATTCTGCTGGTTGCCCTATTGATGACCGGTGGCTTTACGCTGATGTGTTTTACGGGGTGGTGGGCTGTGGCGTACAGCCATCCGCAAGATAGCTGGGGTATGCTGGTTTTTCGGTGGTTGTTTCCTGTTATAGGTGCAGCGATGGTTGGAGGTAGCTTTGTGCTTCTCAACCGTCCTGTAGGCAATGTATGGGAAGAATTTGCAGCATCCTCAGATGATGAGGATGCAGATGGAATCGTATCCAATATGGATGGGCGCTAGGCAGAATTAGTTGCCTGCAAGTCGTTTAAAGGCAGGGGTTTGCGCTTGTGTCGTTAGAAACGAGATCATGGCTTTACGTGCCAAAGCTGCATCTTGCCCAAGGTGAATAAGCCCACCAATCTGCGTTGGGTGGCGCACGATATCACACATTAACTTACCGATTTGCAGGCCCCCTTCAGGGGAAAGAACAGAGCCTGCAATGGGGGGCAGGGAACGGTTTGCCGGATCGCAGACAACCCGTAGTACAGCAAAAGGCAGCCCGGCTTCTTCTGCTGCTTTTGCAAGAAAACCGCTTTCCATATCTAATGCAGGGCAATGAGACTGTGCAAAAAGCTGCGCCTTATGAGCTGCATCCATTACCACGGTATCACTATGCAGCAGCGTTCCGCCCTGCACACCCGCCTGATCTCCACCTAAAATATGGCGTAAAGTGGCATCGCATACGGCGTTTGTGCCCCAGCAGGAAACCTTTTCTGGAATAACAATGCTGCCAGCAGATAATGCCGGGTTCAGCCCCGCAGCCAAGCCAAAGGAGAGCAGACAATCAGCCCCGCTGGCAACCAATCTGGCAGCTTCGCGCTTTGCTCCGGTATGTGTCGCGCCACTAGCGGCAATGGCAGCATGCGGGAAAATAGAGCGGATAAGGCGTGCTTCCGCTTTTAACCCCACCAGAATGCCGGGGCGAGAGGGCGAAGGCTGGGCAGAGGCTGATGTCATTGATTTAGAACCCAAAGGAAACGCGGCGGGTATTGCTGCTTTCAAGATTGCGATAGCGGGCTAATGCCATAAGCGGGAAGAACTGCTTGTAGCCGTGGTAACGCAGGTAAAATACCTTGGGGAAGCCAACAGCATTATAGGGGTCTTCATGCCATTCCCCGTTCGCATCCTGCTGGTCGGCCAGCCATGCAATGCCGCGCGTTACGGCTGGATCATCCCGCCGACCTGCGGCCATCAGGCCCAGAACAGCCCATGCTGTTTGTGATGGCAGGCTTTCACCATACGTGCCGTGTGGGCCGCCTTCATAAGATTCGCAACCCTCGCCCCAGCCGCCATCTGTTTGCTGGACAGAGCGGAGCCATTCCACAGCTTTCACCACGGCTGGGTCATCGTGGGAAATGCCAGCAGCATTTAAGGCGCACAGCGCAGACCATGTGCCGTAAATGTAGTTTGTGCCCCACCGCCCAAACCAGGAACCGTCTTTTTCCTGCTCCTTGCGCAGATATTCCAGTCCACGCTTGATAACGGGCTCATCTTCTGGGTTTTTCAATTGGGCCAGAAAGGAAATACAGCGTGCGGTGACATCTGCTGTGGGTGGGTCGAGCAATGCACCATGATCGGCAAAAGGAATGTGGTTGAGAACATTCTTGTTGTTGTCGATATCAAAAGCACCCCAGCCACCATCTGTGCTTTGCATGCCCACAATCCATGCGCGTGCACGCGCAATGGCTTCAGCATTTGCCGGGTCGCCCTCACGGTGCAACAGCATACCCACTACGGCTGTATCATCCACATCGGGGTAATAGTCGTTCCCGTATTGGAAAGCCCAGCCACCGGGGGCCAGATCGGGGTTACGAACGGCCCAATCCCCCTTTACATTCAGGATCTGCTTACTGCGGAGCCATGCAGAGGTTTTTTTCAACTCGCCAAGCGTTTTTTCTGGCGCAACTCCATTGGGGCCAGAGGCTGCCTCAATCATGGCATGGCCAGAAAGCCCGGTGTCCCAAATAGGGGAAACGCAGGGCTGACAGTAGGCTTCATCGTCTTTTTCAACGATAAGGGCCTGCACGGCTTCCCATGCCGTTTTTGCACGCGGGTCTTTATCCGGTACGCCCATGGCCCGATACATCATCACCACGTTGGCCATGGCAGGGTAAATAGCCCCCAAGCCATCTTTGCCATTTAAGCGAGGTTCGATAAAATCAAGGGCGGCTTGAATGGCTTTTTTGTGCGTTTTTTCGGGAATAAACGGTACGATGGGCCGCAAAACGCTATCCAGCCCTTTAAAAACATATCCCCATGCCGAGCGATAAGGGCTTCGAATCCAGTCCTGCACTTTTTCTGGCGGAGTAACAAACAACTCACGCACATGGATCTGGCGTGGATTTGCCGCCACAGGGCGGAGGGCTGCCAGCACCAGAAGCGGCGCAATAACTGTGCGGGACCAGTAAGACATGTTCCACACGGAAAAGAATGCCTTGGCAGGCAGCAGCATCAACTCTACGGGCATAATCGGAGTTGCACGCCACGGCACTTCACCAAACAAAGCAAGCTGGGAGCGTGTAAACACGTTTGAGCGTTCCGCCCCACCATGATCCAGAATGGCTTCTCGTGCACGCTGCATATGGGGGGCATTTATATCATCCCCCACGGCTTTGAGCGCAAAGTAAGCTTTTACAGTGGCGGAAAGGTCAAACTTGCCATTGTGGTAAAGGGGCCAGCCCCCGTGCTCTTCACTTTGGATACGGCGCAGGTAGATGGCAATTTTCTGCTCCAGCGCATCGTCAATCCTGTCCATGAAGTGTTCGAGCAGGATATATTCGGCAGGAATGGTGGCATCGGCTTCCAGCTCATAAACCCAATGCCCATCATTTTGCTGGGCCTGACTGAGAGCGGTATGCGCACTTAGAACCGCACGATCCAGAACATCTGAAGAAAGGCGTGATTCGGAAAGAGCACTCCCATCGGCGGCCATGTCAGAAAATCCTTTCTGCTTGCAAGCGTAAAGCTGTTTAGAGCGCAGTGCGTTTTACGGGGATATTACCGAGGGTGCTTGAGGCCCAAAGTATGAACAGCTTGCACGCCAGACCGCATGGCCCCCTCAAGGGTTGCGGGCAAGCCGGTGTTTGTCCAGTCTCCGGCCAGAGCCAGATTTACCAAAGGTGTAGCAGGGCCACAGCGTAGGCGGTTTTGTTCAGGTGTGGCTGCAAAGGTTGCGCGTTTTTCCCACACAACACGTTGGGCCGCCGGTGTGGCCGGAAGAGGTTGCTCCAGCACGGCATCACAAGCCTGGCAGACTTCCTGCCAGATGGTGCGGGCCAGATCATCCTGATTCTGGTCTGCATAGCGGTTGGCGGCGCTTACGGTAACAGACAGAATGTTTTCGCGCAGGAAAACCCATTCCGTTACGCCGCCAATAACGCCCATAAACCCACATTGCGCAAAAGAGCCTTGTGGAATGGGGCGTTCATCCAGCTTGAAATGCAGGTTTAGAATGCTTTCAAATTCCGTTGGGGCGGTTATGCCAGCAATCTTGTTGGCTAAGAGACTCTGCGCCACAGGAGCAGGTACAGCCATGATGATGGAATCATCAGGCCCCAAGGTAATGTCTTCTTCGGGTGTATGCAGGGTTGTAATGCGGCCGCGCGCTTCTTCCACACCGGTAATACGGCTTTGGGTGCGCACTTCTACATTCATGTCCTGCAAATGCTTCAGGGCCGGATCCACCAAGGTTTCGGAAAGGCCAACCTTGGCAAACCACGGCATACAGGCCGTCCCCCCCAAGGAAAGAGATTCGCGAATAACAGCACCCAGCAATGCGGCGCTTCCGGTATCGGTAAGCGTATTAAGGGCGGAAATAGCAAACGGCTCTAAAAGCCGCCGGGCGAAGGCACCGGGCAATAGGCAATCTGCAACTGTTTCGTTTTCACCTGCGTTCATCAAGCGGTACAGGCTGCGCAAATCAGGCAGGCGCATATCCGGCACACGCCGATGTGGCTGAAATACCCACCACGGCATACGCCCGCGGGAAAGGTTTAATGTCCAGCGCGCATCTTCGGCCAGATCTACAAAGGGGAAAAGTGGCGCGTGGGGGCCGGTTAAGGTGTCCAGCGCGCCGGTAAGCCCCAGATAACGGAAAACAGTTTTGTTGGCAGAAAGCAGCAGATGGTTACCGTTATCAATGCGGCAACCAAGCTGACGATCCATATAAGAGCGCGCCCGTCCGCCACAGGCGCGGCCTGCTTCGTGCACGATAATGCGTGGGCGAGAGCCCGCCGCTTCTACCGCAGCGGCCAAACCGGCCATGCCCGCACCAATAATATGCAAAGTGCCTGTCATCACCGTTTCCTTATCGTGCGATCAGGGAAGATAAGAGCAGGCGAGCGCGTAAACCTTGCCTACGGTGGAGCTTTCGGGCCGCTGGCGCAGTACATCAGGCCCCCATCCACGTTTGCGCAGGTTTTTCAGCACCGTTTCATAGCTGGCACCCATAATGCGGGCTGGCAGCATGGTGCGGGGGCGGCAAAGCTTCATGGTGGCAAATGCCGTTGTGAAGTGATCCTGCGCACGAGCAGCTATAATTTTGGTAACTTCCTGTAAGCCGGGGGCGGTAAGTGCCTTTACCGGATCATGAGGCACGTTAAACCGATCTAGCAGATCGGATGGCAGATACAGGCGGCCACGTGCGGCATCTTCGGGCAGATCACGCAGGATGTTGGTTAACTGCAGGGCGCGGCCCAGATGATAGGCAACCTTATTGCCTTCATCAGAGCACTCACCAAAGATACGCACAGACAAACGGCCAACGGCTGCGGCTACGCGATCACAGTAAAGATCCAGCGTTTTTTCATCCGGCGCTACAATCGGGGTGGCGGTATCCATCAGCATGCCATCAATGATGGCATCAAAATCTGCCTGTTGCAGCGCAAAGAACGGAATGGCGGCTAGCAGAACGCGTTCCAGCGGTTCGTGCGGGGTTTCAAGCCTGTCCTGATACAGGTGGGCAATCTTTTTGTGCCATTCCTCCAATGCCTGTGTGCGTTCTGCCAACGGGGCCAGGCCATCGGCAATATCGTCCACCACACGGCAGAAAGCGTAAATGGCATACATGCCGTAGCGGCGCATGGGGGGCAGGATACGCATGCCAGCGGCAAAGGAAGTTCCCGCCTGTTTGACCGTACTTTCCACCCAGGCAAGATCAGCAGGATCACACCCAAGGGGGGTCGGCTCGTCATGCATCTGGATGTCTGGGGTTGTCACGCGCTTCTCACTTGTTGTTCGATTGTCAAAGTTATTTGGTCAGGCTCTTTTTACAGAAGTTCTGCCATTCGGAAAGGTCATGCCCATGCCCGCAGGGCCGCAATGGCTGCATGCATGCCGTCTGCCCGACGCAAGGCCACACGCCTTGCCAGTGGGTCTTCACGCCGCAGGCGGCGGGTAAGGCAGTGTGCCAGTTCTACAATAGCAGCACATTCCATACGGAATCGGCGGTCACGGATATGGGCAGCTAAGGCGGAAGCCTGCTGGTTGAGGGCATCTACCCCGTCCAGCATGGTGTTGAAAACACGCCGCAGAGCAGGAGAGGTGCTACCAGCCAGCAGATCCTGCTGCGATGTGCCGCAACGTTGCATCATATCTGCGGGGATGTAGCAGCGCTTCAGGCGCTTGAGATCACCAGAGCAATCCTGAAGGTGGTTTAGAATCTGTAGTGATGTGCACAGTGCATCGGAGGGCGCAAAGGCGGCGGAAGATTCTTCGTGCAGGCCAATCAGATAACGGCCCACAGGGTTGGCGGAATACCGGCAGTATTGCAGCAGATCATCCCATGTCTGATAGACATGCCCGCGCGAATCGTTGCGGAAGGCAATCAGCAGATCCGTTGCCGTTTCAAACGGAACATGCGTTTGCAGAAGAGACCGGCGCAACGTTGCTGCACTTTGGGCATCGGGCCGGTTGATCGGGTCCCGCTTGCCGAGCAAAACCTCTTCCATTGCATTCAGGCGTGTAATCTTGTCATCGGGGGCAAGGGTTTCACTATCTGCAATGTCATCAATAACACGCGCGTAATCGTAGTAGGCATGCACGTGCGGGCGCAGCTTTTTGCTGATTAGTAGGGAACCGACGGGAAAGTTTTCATCCGAAGCTCCCTTGCCGGATGAAACGTCTGCTGTTCCCCATACGCTGGTTGTGTTGGTCATGCCTGGCTCAATATGATTGCGCGATAAGGGCAGCCCCGTGATTTACATGAGGCTGCCGGGAATGCCTATCCCTTAACTGCGGCCCTGCCCAGAGGGAGGCTTCAGATATATTTCAGGCGCGCCGGCTTTTTTGTTCTAGCGTGCGCCCATCATTGGGTATGGCTTCGGTATAGGCGCGGTCTTTCCAGACCACACCTTTACCCCGGTGGTGGTTAAGGGCGGACCCGATAGTGGCGGCTGTATAAAACAGCGCAATAAACGGCAACGCCAATGCCCATAAAGGCGAAAGGCGAAAGCGCCGCAGCGTAGGTATAAAGGAGCAGAGAGAGATGGCAAACGTGGCTGCTCCAACCCATTGTGCAGGCCCATGCGCCAGAAAAGCAAGTGCAGCAGGGGCAAGCCACACCAAAATCATGGCTAATACGGTTAACACCAATAGCGCGGGTGAAAAGCGTAACTGCACGTAAGCCGTGCGCGCAATCATACGCCAGATATCGCCAGCCGTTGGATAGGGACGAACAGATTTGGCCAAGCAGGAATGGCCTAGATACAAGTGGCCGCCAGCTTGTTTGACGCAGCTTGCCAGTGTGCAATCATCTATCAGGGCGCCACGCAGGGCTTCAATGCCGCCAATCTGGCGGAGCATATCGCGGCGCAGTAAAATGGTGCCCCCAGCGGCTCCGGCCGTTTTATCTTTGGGGTTATTCACCTTGGCGAACGGATAAAGCAGGGCAAAAAAGAATACAAAAGCTGGCACCAAAGCGCGCTCAGCAAGGCTTTCGCACTGAAGTTCCACCATTTCGGAAACCATGTGCAAACGGTCTGTTTGCGCCTTGGCCACCAAGGTAGAAACATGTGCTGGAGCATGCAGAATATCTGCATCTGTAAACAGTATGTAACCGCTGCCATCTGCACATTGGCGCTCCGCCTCTGCCACCCCTTGGGCAACGGCCCATAATTTACCGCTCCAGCCAGCAGAAGGCTCAGCCCCATCTACAACGGTCAGGCGGTTGAGAGGGTCGGGCAAAGTCCGTGCGAGATCCCCTGTGCTATCCGTACTGCGATCATTTACCAAAATAACGGAAAGGCGGCCCATGTAATCCTGCGCCAGCAAAGAAGAGAGGGCTGGCTGAATGGATTCAGCTTCATCCCGAGCAGGTACAACCACCGTAACATCCGGCGCAATATCCATGCGCGTCCGGCCTGCGTCTGCGGGTTGCAGAATGGGGCCAGCCTGCCAGAACTTTCCATGAAAAAATATCAGCCCAATCCAGATAATGGCGCATAAGATAGCCAGAGCCAGTATCACTGCTGCTCTCCTATTTCAGCATGCCATTATTGCGGAACCAGGTAATGGCATCTTCCACCGCCTTGCGTGCCGGACGCGGGTTATACCCTAGTGCATGCTTGGCTTTATCGGATGAGAAGAACATTTTTTTGCGGGACATGGCCAACATCTCACGCGTTACACGTGGGTTGATGCCAAAGGAGCGGGAAAGCCATTCGGACACAATTGCCACAGGCCAGATGACTTCCTGCGGCAGCCTGATTTTTGGCGGCGGCACGTGGGCAATTTCTGAAACCATAGCGAACAGATCGCCCAGCAGGTAGTTTTCTCCGCCCAGAATATATTTTTCGCCAACGGTGCCACGTTCCAGCGCTAGCGCATGGCCTTCAGCCACGTCATCTACATGTACAATATTCACGCCTGTATCTACATAGGCGGGCATGCGGCCTGCGGCACAATCCAGAATCATCTGCCCGGTGGGGGTGGGTTTGATGTCTCGCGGGCCAACGGGTGTGGAAGGGTTTACGATAACCGCCGGTAGCCCCTGATCACGCACTAATTGCAGCACTTCCTGCTCGGCCCGGTATTTAGAGCGCTTGTAAATGCCAATAACGGCATGTTCCTGTACGGGGGTGTTTTCATCGGCAATGGAACCATCACCAATCAGGCCCAATGCCGCAACAGAGGAACAATACACAATTTTTTCAACACCAGCCGCTTTTGCGGCCAGCATAAGCTGGCGGGTGCCCTCTACGTTTGCTGTCATCATAGGGGCAGGGTCTGGCACCCATAGCCGGTAATCGGCAGCAACGTGGAATACGTAGCGGCACCCTTCTACCGCACGCGCAAAGGTTTCTGGGCGAGAAAGATCACCGTCCACCAAATCGGCAGGAATATCCGCAATATTGCGTCTATCGCTGCCTTCGCGCACCATTAGCCGCAGGGAATGCCCCCGTTCCAGCAAAGTGCGGGCTACGGCGGAACCAACAAAGCCTGTTGCGCCGGTTACGAGGGTATGGGCAGTCATGAGAATATACGCTCCCCCAGAGGTACGATACGTAAATAAAAGTGGTAAGGACGTTAATCCCGAACGGCAGGTCTGTTTCTTTATCCTGCTGTCCGAGGTGGCGCCAGACCCCGTGGTGGTGTAAGGGGACGAACCAATCACACACACACACTGATGCGCCGTTTGCTTTTTACCACATGGCAAAGGGCCTTGGGTGTGCTGGACAAACAGAGCTGGGGCCTTGAAGAAGCTTACGGTTTTTCTTACTTTTCTCGGGCTTGTGGCCGTTACGGCAGCAATGGCATGGAGCGGTTTCGATTCCGTTTTGCATGCCGTTATGCGTATAGGTCTGGGCGGCTTTCTTGTAATGGTATGCTGCCAGTTGCTGGTAGATGGCGTTCTGGGGCTGGCTTGGCATGCCGCTTTTCCCGAACTGGGCTATTTTAGGCTGCTATCCGCCCGCATGGTGCGCGATGCCGCAGCAACGTGCCTGCCTTTTTCCCAGCTCGGTGGCATTGTTATCGGGATTCGGGCCACATGCTCGTCGCATGGCTTTTATAAAGGCGATAAGCGGGAAGTGGCGTTGCCAGAGGCAGCTTGCGCCAATCTGGTAGATATCACCACGGAAGTGATGGGGCAGGTAGCGTTTGTGCTGCTGGCCGTTGCTTTTTTGGTGGCGCATCAGCGTTCCAGCCCGTTTGTTGTGCCCGTAGTGTGCGGTGCGGTGTTCCTGATTGCAGGCACAGCCGGGTTTATCTGGACCCAGCGGCATGGTGGTAATCTATTCCGCAAATTTGGTGGAACATTTACCCGCAGCCTTGCCTCCCAATGGCACGAAAACCTGACTCAAGGCGCTGATGATCTGCAAGAGCAGATGGAAGCGGCATGGAGCCGCCCGTGGCATATCTGCCGCTCTGCGCTGTACCATTTTATAGGGTGGCTGGGCAGCGCAGCTATGCTTTGGCTAACGGCGCGTTTTCTGGGTGCACATCTTTCCTTCCCCAATGCCGTTGCTGTGGAAGGTGTAACCTGCGCCATTATGTCTTTAGGATTTCTGGTGCCCGGTAGTTTGGGTGTGCAGGAAGGCGCCTATATGGCGCTGGGCCATGCTTTTGGTATCGATCCTTCTGTCTCACTTGGGCTTTCTTTGCTGCGGCGTGGGCGTGAGATCATCATCGGTATTCCTGTTCTGTTGGCATGGCAGTTCATGGAAATGCACGGTTTACGGAACAATAATAAAACTGATGAGGACAAGGCAGCGTATCCTCCCGCTTCTTCAGTGGTGAAGGATACTCACCTTGGCTGAGGATACTGTGCCTGTTTTTGATACGCTGGCTGTTATTGGGCCAGGGCTTATCGGATCTTCCGTGTTGCGGCGTGCGCAGGCGGAGGGAAATCTGGTTCGCAAACTTATAGCAGTGGATCAGAGCCCGGATGTGTGTGCCCGTGTGGCAGAGCTAGGTATTGCGGATGAGGTGACAACAGATGCCGCAGCCGCAGCCGCGCAGGCTGATTGCGTGATGCTGTGTGTGCCAGTAGGCGCTATGGGCGCAGTAGCTGCACAGGTTGTTCCGGCCATGAAGCCCGGCGCAATATTGACAGATGTGGGCTCTACCAAGGTGTCTGTGATTGAGGCTATCAGGCCTTCACTACGGGCAGATGTGCCATATGTGCCCACGCATCCTATGGCAGGCACAGAGTTTTCTGGCCCAGATGCCGGGCTGGCAGATTTATTTGAGAATCGCTGGTGCCTGATGACGCCGTTAGACTGCACTACGGCAGAGGCGTTGGAAAAAATGCGCACCTTGTGGGAACGCTGCGGTGCCCGCTTGCGGGAAATTACACCCGCGCATCATGATCGTGTTTGCGCCATTGTTAGCCATTTGCCGCATTTGCTGGCCTTTACCATTTGCGGCACGGCAGATGATCTGGCGAGTGAAACCCGGTCTGAGGTGTTGGATTTTGCTGCATCCGGCTTCCGGGATTTTACACGTATTGCAGCTTCAGACCCCATTATGTGGCGGGATATTTTTCTTTCCAACCGTGAAGCTCTGCTGGAAATGCTGGGTCGGTTTATGGAAGATGCGCAGGCTATGGCGCGCGCTATCCGATGGGAAGATTCCGATTACATTGTGGATCGGATTGAACGGGGCCGCAAAATTCGCAAAAGTCTGATCGAGAACAAACAGGCCTAAAGGCCAGACCTGCGTGCTTAAAAATCAGGTCGGCTGCCCGTAGGCCTTGATGTGTAGCGCATCCAGCCGTTTGTGGTTGCGGTCTGTCATGGGGCTGAGTTCTAGCACTTTCTGCCAGGCTTTCAGGGCGGCTATGCCATCATTACGGTGTTCTTCAACACTGGTCAGAAGGCTCCAGCTTTCCGCATCTAGCGGATCGCGCTGCAAGGCTTCGCCTATATCAGCGATGGCTCCTTTAAGATCTCCCGCCACAAGGCGCATTTGGGCGCGTGTGCGCCACAGAATGGCTTGGTCGGGCTGTAGGGCCAGTGCATCGCCTATGTCTTCCACCGCATCATCTGGTTTATCGGTTGTCAGATCTTTTTCTGCCCGACGAACCAACAGTTGTGTGGTGGGGGAAAGCTTGGCCGAACGGAGGGCCTCCAGTTGTTCTTGCAGGGTGTGCGCTTCCTCTGGTGTTTTAGCGTGAGCCAATGCCGTGGAAAGCTGCTTTATTTGTTCTGCAATGCTGCTGGAATGCTGTGATGCGGCATGTGCTGGTGGGGTGGCTGGTGGTGTGGTGGTTTGCGTCCATCCTGTAGCCGGAAGGCCCATATGCATTGCGCAGATGCTGGCAAACAAAAACCCGCTCCTCCGACAAGCGGAAGAACGGGTTTTACGCATGACATGCGTGTTCAACCAGCCAAAAAGGGCCGGATGATGCATGAGATTAGCCCTGACGAGCTTTCATGCGAGGGTTCTTCTTGTTGATAACATAAACCCGGCCGCGACGACGCACTACACGGCAGTCTTTATCGCGCACTTTGGCCGACTTCAGGCTGTTTCTGATTTTCATGGCCCGTTTTCTCCGCCGATGCTGATGGACGTACAAAATAAGTTGGCTCGGCACATACCGGGTGCGTGCGTGAGAGTCAATATTTCTCGCATTTCTGGGCGCATTTTCTCATCATTCAGGTGGATTTTCTGCTTTGCGCGAGGGTGTTGCAGGTGGGGCCAGTGCCGCAAAAGTTGTGGCAAGTGTTTGAAAATCTGCTGCGCGGGGAGATCTTGGCCGCCACGCCAGCCCAATGGTACGCCGCGCCAGATCGCTGGTAAGAGGGCGTGCTATAAGATTATGGCCTCGCAGAATGCCTGCATGAATGGCCAGTTCGGGCATAATGGCAATGCCCAACCCCAGTTCCACCATTTCTGCCATGGAGTGGAGAGACATGGCGGTAAAGGTGGAGTCGCTTTCTCCTTCAGATCCGCTCCGGCTCGGGCTTTGGCGGCAAATGGCCAGAGTTTGATCGCGCAGGCAGTGCCCATCCTCCATCATGATCATGTTGTGTTCGGATAATTGAGAGGCTGGTACGGCAGGTAGGGCAGAAAATGGGTGGTCTGGTGGCATAATCACCCGGAAGGGGTCTTGCCATAATGGGTGTGTTTCTGTGCCATCGCACAGGCAGGGCATGGCCACCACCAGTGTATCTAACTGGCCGAGGGAGAGTTTTTCCAGCAGGTGTTCGGTCGTGTCTTCCGTAATGGACAACAGAAGGCGCGGAAAGTGCTCGCGCAAGTTAAGCACCAATTGTGGAATCAGAAATGGCCCAATGGTGGGAATAATGCCGACTCGTAGCGGCCCAGTTAGCGGTGTGCGGGCAGCGGCAGCCAATTGCGGCACGGCTTCCAGTGCCGCCAGTGCTTGTCGGGCCTTGAGTGCAATTTCGTGCCCCAAAGGGGTGAATACCACTTTTTTGCCCACGGTGCGGTCTAGCAAAGGGGCATCAAGCTGGCGTTCCAGCGCCATAATACCGGCGGAAAGGGTCGATTGTGTGACTGCACAGGCAGCGGCAGCCCGCCCAAAATGGCGCAGTTCTGAAAGGGTGATCAGATAGCGTAATTGCTGGGCAGAAGGCAGCGGCAGCACGGTATGATTTCCTGATGCAATGTATCTAAGGGGCAAATCTTCGGCATTTCATCGAATAATTCAATGATTTTGATATAAAATATTCATTGGCTTAAATGAAAAAGCCGCGCCATACAGGACAACACAGCCGGTGGCACGTTGGTGCTGCATGGTGTGTGCCAAGCTATAAGGAGCAAGATTATGCTGACAGTTGGCGATAAATTTCCAAGTTTTGATCTGACCGCCGTTCCTGGTGGCCCGGAAGGCCTGAAGGGCGAATTCGTTCAGATTTCTGACAAGAGCGATGCCGGTAAGTGGAAGATCGTATTCTTCTGGCCGATGGACTTCACGTTCGTCTGCCCGACAGAAATCGTGGCTTTCGGTAAGTTGGCTAAAGACTTCGCTGATCGCGATGCCGTTGTGTACGGTGTGTCTATCGATAGCCAGTTCGTGCACCTTAACTGGCGCCTGCATCATGATGACCTGAAGGATCTGCCGATCCCGATGCTGGCTGACATCAAGCGTGAGCTGACAGAAGGCACAGGCGTGCTGGCTAAAGAAGCCGGCGTTGCCCTGCGCGCTACCTTTGTTGTGGACCCGCATGGCGTGATTCGCCACGTATCCGTCAACGATCTGTCCGTTGGTCGTAACCCACAGGAAATCCTGCGTATTCTGGATGGCCTGCAGAGCGACGAACTGTGCCCCTGTAACTGGAAGAAGGGTGACGACTTTATTAAAGTCTGAGCCTGAAAATTTCATCCGGCCTATGGGGCGGATGAGGCGGTGCGGGTGGCATATGCCACCCGTTGCCTTCTTCCATAAAGGGGGAGGCGGTGGCCCTGATGTGGTTACCAACTGCGCCAGATAATGGTGCAGCTTACGCGGCAAAAACCGTGCTGGCGCTATGCGTCTGATTTTTCCGAACAACCTGAATATTGGAAAATGCTATGTCCATTGATGCAATCAAGGATCGTATTCCCGATTATGCCAAGGATCTGCGGCTGAATCTCAGCTCTTTGGTTAATGATGTGACACTCACACCGCAGCAGTTGGCTGGCACATTTGTGGCATCTGCACTCGCCGCGCGGAATGATGAAGTTACATCAGCTATTGTGGCGCAGTTTGCTTCAACACTTTCACCAGAAGCTCTTACGGCAGCCAAATCTGCTAATGCCATTATGGCCATGAACAACATTTACTACCGCTTTGTGCATATGGCAGGTGGTGAATATTCCCAGATGCCTGCGCAGTTGCGCATGAGCGTGATTGCCAAGCCGGGCGTAGAAAAAGCTGATTTTGAGCTGTGGTGTCTGGCTGTTTCTGTAATCAATGGATGTGATCTGTGTGTGACCAGCCATGAAAAAATCGTGCGCGAGGCATTAGGGGTATCTGCCGTGCAAACAGCAGCACGTATTGCCGCAACTGTGCATGCTGTTGCAGTTACCCTACAAGGTTCCAGTGCTTTAGGTGATTGAAGCTGAAAAGCCTTGCTTCCGGCTGCTTGGCAGCCGGACAAAAGCAGGACGCACCACTTTGTGTTCCAAAAAGAAATAAGTTTTTAAGGAAATAAAGTGGCGCGAGTGACGGGGCTCGAACCCGCGACCTCCGGCGTGACAGGCCGGCGCTCTAACCAACTGAGCTACACCCGCAGTTTCAACGCGCTTTCGTGCGTTGGTATGTCGCGCTTTATAGCGATGTTTTCGCGTTTGGCAACAGGGTTTTCATAAAAAAATTCATTTCAGGAAGAATTTCTCGTGCTACGCGCAAAAAAATGGCAATTTCTTTTGAAAGGAATGGCTTATTTGGCCTTTTCAAATGCTCCGGCAATAGAAAGCAACACCTTGTCCGCCACCAAGGGCTCATAGGTTTTTATGCCATAGGCGCTGCGCTTCAGTTCTCCCGTAGCCTGAAAGCCCACAGTATAGGTTTTGTTCATGGGGTTTTGCCCTGCGCCTATAAAACGTGCGTGCAGGGTAAGTGGCTGTGTAATGCCATGTAGCGTAAATTGCCCTTCAATATCAGCCGTGTCTGTTCCGGTTGGTGTGATTTTGGAGGAAACAAATTCAGCCTTGGGGTAGTGGGCCACATCAAGCCATTCAGAGGTTTTGAGTTCGTTAGTCAGCTTGGTGCTGGGGGTTAGGACGCTGTCAGTGGGAATAGAGACACTGAGCCGCGATGCTTCCGGTTGAGCGGGATCAAGCGCAAGCGTGCCCGATGCGTTTGAGAAAAAGCCGGAATAATTGGTAAAGCCCAGATGGAGTACAGAAAACACCACCTGCGTATGGTTGGGATCTACAGCGTAGTTCCCTTGTTCAACAGCGGAAAAGGCTGGAGCAGCTTGAGCCGTGGAGAGAACAAAAGTTAATCCCGCAATCATAAGGACAGGGCGCGAGAAAAAAGTGCTCATAAGCTTGTTCCTTTAAAAACGAGGGCTTTGAGAGGGATAGCTCCTGAGCAAACAGAAAGTTGCCGGTAAGTTTTTACGGCCTTTAACCGAAGCGGAAACCAGATAGCGCTTTACCCAAAACGGTATCGCTATAAGTGCGAATCCCTTCATCCTGCCCGGCAGCGCCTGCTGCCACCATAAGTGGCAGCAAATGTTCTTCCCGCGGGTGGCAAATACGTGCGCCGGGGGCAGCGGCCCAGTGCACAAGCTGGGTATCGCGCTTAACTGGCGGGGCTGTAACTGCTTTTTCCAGCCATGTATCAAATTCTTGTGCAGCCTGATTGGTGGCTGGGGAACCGTTCATGAAGTGGCGCAGGTTATGATAGCTCATACCTGTGCCAATAATCAGCACATTCTGGGCACGTAAAGGCTCCAGCGCGGCCCCTAGAGCAATGTGGGCGGCAGGGTCCATGCTTTTTAGCAGGGAGAGTTCCACAATCGGGATATCAGCTTTTTCAAACGCCAGCATGAAGGGAATAAAGACACCGTGGTCAAACCCGCGTTTGTCATCTGTGGCGCATGGCATGCCGGCTGCGTGCAAAAGATTGCAAACACTTTGGGCCAGTTCAGGGCTGCCGGGCGCTGGGTATTGTAGCTGATAGGTATGTGGCGGAAAGCCAAAGTAATCATAAATCAGGGATGGATTGGGCGCGGCCGTAATGGTGGGAATGTCTTCTTCCCAATGGCCGGAAACCACCACAATGGCATCGGGTTTACGGGGGAGGGTGCTTTGCGTGCTGCGGAGATACGCCGCCATTTTGTCCCACGTATTGGGCCAATCCATAAAAAAGCATGGGCCACCACCATGAGGAAGAAAGAGAACGGGTTGGCGCGAGGGAAGGGAAGACCCCGTAATGGGCATGCTATTTTTCTCCAATATCCGTGCTTCATATTGGAGGCGAAGGGGGCGCTTGATAAGCTGTTATTCTAGGAAAACTGTTTTTGCATAGGGTATGAGGCAAGAAAAAAAGCTGCGGGGCAGAAGCCGCCGCAGCTTTTTGTCAAGCAGAGTGCAAAGGCGGTTTATTTGCCTTTTGCAGCTTCCAGAGCTTTCACAATGAACTCGCCTGCTTCTTCCTTTGTGCCCCAACCGGTCACTTTCACCCATTTGCCTTTTTCAAGGTCTTTGTAGCGGGTGAAAAAGTGCTCAATGGCCTGCACGGTAATTTCCGGCAGATCGTCCACGCTCTGCACCTTGGTAAACTGTGGGTGCACTTTATCGTGCGGCACGCAGATGATTTTTTCGTCCTGACCGGATTCGTCTTCCATCTTCAGAACGCCAATTGGGCGGGCGCGAATCACACAACCGGGCACAACATTGTGCGGCGTCAGCACCAGAGCGTCCGTTGGGTCGCCATCAGCGGCCAGCGTGTTGGGGATAAAGCCGTAAGCCGTAGGGTAAGCCATGGGCGTGAACAGGAAACGGTCCACCACAAGGGCGCCGCTTTCCTTGTCGATTTCGTATTTGACAGAAGAACCCTGCGGAATTTCGATCACGACGTTAATATCAAACGGCACATCTTTGCCGGGGGAAAGTTTTGAAACGTCCATTGAAGACTGCTCCAGAGCTGAAAAATTAAAGGCGGCAAACCCTATCTGGCAGATGCCCGCTTGCCAAGAGTAATGCGTTTTTCATGCCAACTGGCAGTTTTCAGCATAGAAACCCTTGCCAAATCGCTCAGGTTGCGTAATCAGGAACCCGCCTGCGCGCCCGTAGCTCAATTGGTTAGAGCGGGCCGCTCATAACGGCTTGGTTGCGGGTTCAAGTCCTGCCGGGCGCAGGCGATAACAGCTTGCTGCGCCGATGTGGTCGCACCCGCCCTTTAATCTTACCCATCCGCATTACGGGAGTTCATTATCATGGCATCCTATCAATACGTTTATGTCATGAAGGATCTGACAAAGTCCTATCCCGGCGGGCGTGAAGTGTTTAAAGGCATCACGCTATCCTTCATGCCGGGTGCCAAAATTGGTATCTTGGGTGTGAACGGTGCAGGTAAGTCCACACTGCTGAAAATCATGGCCGGCATCGATAAGGAATTCGGTGGTGAGGCATGGGCCGCAGAAGGGGTGCGTGTTGGCTATCTGGAGCAGGAACCGCAGCTAGACCCTAAGCTGACTGTGGGCGAAAACGTGGCTCTGGGCTTTGGTGATCTTAAAAAGGCCGTAGATCGGTTTAACGAGATTTCCGCCCGCTTTGCCGAACCCATGGAAGATGAGGAAATGAATGCCCTGCTGGCTGAACAGGCCGAATTGCAGGAAAAGATTGATGCCGGTGATGGTTGGGAGCTGGACCGCAAGCTAGATATTGCGCTGGATGCCCTGCGCTGCCCACCCGCAGATAGCCCGGTAGATAAGCTTTCTGGTGGTGAGCGTCGTCGCGTAGCGCTGTGCCGTCTGCTGCTGGAAAAGCCCGACCTGCTGCTGTTGGATGAACCAACCAACCATCTGGATGCCGAAAGTGTTGCATGGCTTGAGCGCACGCTGAAGGATTACGATGGCACCGTTATGGTTATTACCCATGACCGTTACTTCCTGGACAACGTGACCAACTGGATTCTGGAAATCGAGCGTGGCCGCGGTATTCCGTTCGAAGGCAACTATTCCTCTTGGCTGGAGCAGAAGCGCAAGCGTCTGGCACAGGAAGAAAAGGAAGAAAGTTCCCGCCAGCGTGCACTGGCTGCGGAACAGGAATGGATTAATGCTAGCCCCAAAGCACGCCAGACCAAAAGCAAGGCCCGTATTACCAAATATGAGGAAATGTTGGCGGCCAGTGCTGAAAAAGTTGGCGGCGTTGCGGACATTGTTATTCCACCTGGCCCACGCCTTGGTGGCACTGTTATTGAGGCCGAAAACCTCACCAAAGGCTTTGGTGAGCGCCTGCTGATTGATAACCTTAACTTCAAGCTGCCGCCGGGTGGTATTGTGGGTGTTATTGGGCCGAACGGTGCTGGTAAATCTACCCTGTTCAAAATGATTATCGGGCAGGAAAAGCCGGATGCGGGTGCGCTGAAAATTGGTGAAACCGTAAAGCTTGGTTACGTAGATCAGTCTCGTGATGATCTTGATGCAGATAAAACCGTATGGGAAGAAATTTCCGGCGGCACGGATGTTATCTATCTGGGTAAGCGGGCTGTGCCTTCACGCGCTTATGTTGGGGCCTTTAACTTTAAAGGTTCTGATCAGCAGAAAAAGGTTGGCGTGCTTTCTGGTGGTGAACGCAACCGCGTGCATCTGGCCAAGATGCTACGGCAGGAAAGCAATGTGATCCTGTTGGATGAACCTACCAACGATTTGGACGTGGATACCCTGCGTGCGCTGGAAGATGCGCTGGCAGAATTCCCCGGTTGCGCAGTGGTGATCTCGCATGATCGCTGGTTCCTGGACCGTCTGGCAACGCATATTCTGGCCTTTGAGGGCGATTCCCACGTGGAATGGTTTGAAGGGAACTTCCAGGCATATGAAGAAGACAAACGCCGCCGTCTGGGGCCAGATGCGACAGAACCTGGCCGTATCCAGTACAAACCTCTGGCCCGCTAAGTAGGGTTAATAGGAGCCCTTAATTTATTGGGCTCCTATCTTGATGAAGGCACCATGTATTACCGGCAGCATGCGGAATTAGAGGAAGGGCTTTTGCCTTTCCTTTGCTGCAAGGCGTGAATTGTGGATTCGCGTTCTGTTAGAACTCCGCGCCTGCTGCTTAAGCCCGTAACATGGCGGGATATGGAAGATATGGTGCGCCTAAAAGCAGATGGCGGTGCCTTTGGCCGCATGTTGGGTGGCGTGCGTAGCCGCCAGCAGGCGGAACTGGAAATGGCGGATGATATCGCTTTCTGGGCCTGCCATCGGGTAGGTATTTTTACCATTCATGAAAAAGGCCGCTTTGTCGGCATGACCGGTATTCATGATCGGCCCGATGGGCGTGGCTTTGCCTTACGCTTTGCGCTTTTTCCGTGGGCCAGCGGTCGAGGTATTGCACGAGAAGCCGCAAGTGCTGCGCTTAACTTTGCGCATGATGCCGGAATTAATAAAGTGATAGCCGTTGCAGCAGAAAGCAACGTGGCGTCCCGCACCATTTTGGGTGGTATTGGTATGCGGGTGGAAGAAACGTTTCAAAGAGATGGCCAAACAATGCTGGTTTATGAAAGTGTTTGGCCCAAGCCATAAAAAAGGCGCTCCCAGAGGGAACGCCTTTTTCTACAAACCGAAAACTCTATTTGTGCGTTAGTTGGCCGCTGTGTGGTGGCTTAACTGGCGTTGCAATGCATCCAGAAGGGCACCTACGTTACCGCCATTACGTGCGATGTAGGAGGAATAGTCATTCCGCTGCGTTAGGCGCAGGCTTGCACCTTCACCAATTACGTCCACCACTTTGGGGCTGCCAGAGGCTTCGCTAACAATCCACTGCATGGCGGCCGCAGGCTGTTGTGGGCGCATCAGCGTGCTGTCCACGGCGTATTCATCTGGGCCAGAGCTGGTTACATTCCCCAGCGTAAAGTTTACGCCACGGTATTCACCCAGCTTGTCCGTAATGGCGTTCACCAGAACCTGATGGAACAGGCCCAGATAACGCTGTTGCTGGTCTGGTGAGGCTGTTTTCCAGTAACGGCCCAGGCAGTAGCGGCCGATTCCATCAATATCGACGTTTTTCTGCACCAGCGGCAGAACTTTCTCTTTCTTTTCGCTCAGCGGAATAGGGCTGTTGACGATAGCGACAAGCTGGTTGCCAAATACCTGAATAAATTGTTTTGCGTTTTCCGCAGCACGAGCGGGAGCGGAAAAAAGGCCACCAGCGCAAAGCAGGGCAAAGGCACCCAGAATAACACGGCGGCTTGAAAGAAATTTCATGTCTGTGTACCCTTTTGGCTGTTTTTCTTAATGGTACCAGTCTGGCACGGTCGCGCGATTATCATTCTTGATGGCTTCAGCCTGCGCCCGACGCTGCTGCTGATAGGCGCTACGAATCGTAGCATAAGGATCCAGCGCGTCACGCTCCAACGCGTCTAGTTCATCCAAATGCTCAGAACGGGCATGCACAACCCCAAACAGGTTATAAGCCCAGTTAAAGCTAACCAACCCGTACCCGCGTGGCACATAGTCCCATGGGGAAAGGCCTTGGTCAATGGCGTAGCCAATACCATCACGGATAGAAGATGGCCCCATTGGCAGGAACAGATATGGCCCCGCAGGAATGCCCCAGTTAGCCAGTGTCATGCCAGCATCGTTATCATGGTGCGGGAATCCGGCCATTTTGGCCACGTCAATCAAACCGCCCAAGCCCACTGTCATGTTCACGCACCAGCGCACAAACATATCACCTGCGCGGCGTGGCTTGCCTGCCCCCACATCGTTAAAGAAAACGGAGGGTTCGTTCATGGTTCTGACAAGGTTGCCCAATGAATTACGTACCGGGCGTGGCACGGCCCACACGTAAGCTTTGGCCATGGGGCGCAGGCCCCATTTATCGAACTTCATGGTTAAGTTGAACATCTTGCGGTTCAACGGTTCGTAGGGGTCGTTCGCCGCCTTGTATTCAGCCAGAGCATCCGGGTCTTTGGGTACGGGTGCCTTAATAGCACTGCATCCTGCCGTACCCAGCAAAGTGGCGGCCAGGCAGAATGTGCCCAAACGAAAACGGCGCTGTGCCGAGGAACCTTCCCGCGTCTGACTTTTTTTTGCCTGCGCGCGAGGGCGGAGCCTTGAGCCGTTCCGTCCTGAAATCATTGCCACCTTTACCTTTGCTCTGTGACGACCGTCTGGCCCATGCTGAATGCAGGCCAATTGCTGTCGCTTTCTCTACCACGAGAAACCAGCGGCGCAATGGCAGGGCTTACTTGCATAACAAACAGGGGCGTAAAATAGACCTGTGTGTGCGATCTTTGACAGGAGAGTGAGAGATTTTTGTGCAATCTGTTGCCAGAAAGTCGCACTTCCTATCTTGCTTCAAAAAGAAAAGAGAATCCTGAAATCAGAGGCCACGATCCCGCTTGATGATATCCCACGCAGCGTTAATGCGTGAAATTTTAACGGATGCGGCTTCAATTTCAACGGCGCTTGCATTGCGGGCCAACAGAATATCCGGGTGATACTGCCGCACCAGTTTCTTCCACAAGGCACGCAGTTCTTCATTTGAAAGATCTGGCGAGGCACCCATAACAGTATAGGCATCATCTTCGGCCATGGCTGGGGTGGAACGCCCGTGGGCTGCACGTTCCCACGCGCCACGGCTTAAACCAAACAGGGCATGTACCCGTTTGAGAAAACGCTCTTCTTCAGGAGCCAAGGGTTCATCCGCTGCCAGATCGGCGCGCGCAATGGTAAACAGAATTCCCATCAGGTCTTCCAACGGGCGTTTATCTGTTGCGTAAACTTGCCCCAGTTCACGCGCGAAGGCTTCGTAATCATCCGTACGTTGGCGTGCCATATCAAACAGGCGTCCAACTTCACGCATGTTTTCATCTGGCACGCGAAAACGAGATTTAAAGGCGTTGATTTCTCGCCGGTTAACGGGCGCATCACACTTAGCCAGTTTGGCGCTAAGGATAACGCAGGAAAGCCCGTAAAGCTGTTCTTTCTTGCCAAGGGCCGCAGCCAGTTTGGCAGCCACAAAGGTAGCAGCCCCGTTAGGATCCGGCCTTGCGCGCGCAGCCCATTTATCGCTCCAGCCACCTGTTGGAGGCTGGAGAATCGCACCTGTATCTGCTGCGTGGCCGAGTGCTGTGCCAACCGCTGCGCCAACCGGCCCGCCTACGGCAAAACCGGCTACGCCACCAAAAATTTTACCCCAGATCGCCATATCAACAGTTTATCACGTTCTGGCAGCCTGCCCAAACATCTCTGATGCTTTAAGCGGACACAGCAGTTCTGCGTTGCTTTCAGGCAGAGGGAATCGCATGAGTGGTAAGCTGCTGTTTCAGCCATTCCAGTGCATAAACCCGTAAGGCAGAGGCTAGTGATTGCTCGGGTGAGCGTGCGGCATCCACTTTGGTAACCATCTGCGGCAGTGTTTGTGCCTGTTGGTTGGCTATATCTTCCAGCACATCCCAAAAGGTTGGTTCTAACGCCACGCTGGTATCATGGCCTGCCAGAATCAGGCTGCGTTTGCGTAAATGGCGGCTCAAGCAGCATCTCCCGTCAGGCGCTGCGTGGCCCAATCTGCTGCTTCCGCCACAACCGCATCTGGGTCTTGCCGCAATGCTTGTGCATAAGGCAGCAAATCCGGATGGCCAGAATTGCCAATGGCTATCAGCACGTTGCGGATGAACCGGTTGCGTCCGATACGTTTGATAGGAGAGCCAGAAAACATGGCACGGAAAGCCGCATCATCCAGTTGGCTGAGTGTGGCCAGTTCTGGTGTTATCAAATCTGGCCTTGGTTGCAGCTTGATGTGGCGAGATATCTGGGCAAAGCGGTTCCACGGGCATACGGCCAGGCAATCATCGCAACCATAAATATGTGTGCCAATGGCTTTGCGGAGTGGCAGTGGAATAGGCCCTGCATGTTCAATGGTCAGGTAGGAAATGCACTTGCGTGCATCCATTTGATAAGGGGCCGGAAAAGCCTGCGTAGGGCATGCGTTCAGGCAACGGGTGCAGCTTCCACAACTGCCCCCAGAATGGGCAGAGGCTGGAAGTTCCAGCGTTGTGTAGATTTCGCCCAGAAAGAGCCAGCTTCCGTGCTGGCGAGACACCAGATTGGTGTGCTTGCCTTGCCAGCCTAGCCCGGCCTGTGTGGCCAGAGGTTTTTCCGCCACAGGGGCTGTATCAACAAACACTTTCACATCTGGGGCTGTATCCAGCACCATGCGGGCTTCGCGCACGATAAACTGGGCCAGATGCTTTAGCATACCCTTAACAACATCGTGATAATCACGGTGGCGCGCATACACGGAAATATTTCCGCATGTGCGATTGTGGAGTGTGCTTAGCGGATTCTCTGCCGGTGTGTAGTTCAGGCCTAACGCAATAACGCTGCGGGCTTCTGGCCATAAGGCCGTGGGTTGGCTGCGCTGTTCCGTGCGGTCTGCCAACCAACCCATTTCACCATGATACCCTTCGGCTAAAAAATCTTTCAGCCGTGCGCGCACTTCTGGCCCCAGATGGGCGGGACAGAAGCCTATGGCATCAAACCCAAGTTCCAGCGCCTTTATGCGTATTTTTTCCGCCAGTCTTGCTGCTGGTGCAACAGGTTGTAGCGCAGGCGCGGAAGGGGCGATCATAGAAAGACTTATTCAGGGAACAGGTGGAATAGCGGGTTGCGGCATTTCATCTTCCGTCCAATCCTCTGCTGCCCATTCTGCACGTAAAGCGGTGGCCAGTGCATCCAGCCGTTTTTCAACAATAGCCTGCCGAATCTGGCGCATCAGGCGCTGATAATAGGCAATATTATGCCATGTTAGCAGCATGGGGCCGAGTATTTCATTGGCGCGGAACAAATGGTGCAGATAAGCGCGGCTATGGCGTGAACATGCCAGACAGTCACAGTGTGGAGAAATAGGGCGTGCATCTGTGGCATGGCGGGCATTACGCAGGTTTAGCGTGCCGCGCTCGGTATAGGCGCGGGCAGTGCGGCCTGCGCGGGTAGGCATCACGCAGTCAAACATATCCACGCCACGTTGCACGCTGCCAAGCAGATCATCGGGGGTTCCTACGCCCATAAGGTAACGTGGTTTGTCCTGCGGCATGATGGGGGTTGTGGTGTCCAGCGTGGCGAACATGAGTTCTTGCCCTTCGCCTACCGCTAGGCCACCAATGGCGTAGCCTTCGAACCCGATATCGGTGAGCGCTTTTACGCTTTCCGCCCGCAGATCCGCTTCTGTACCACCTTGTACAATACCGAACTGACCATACCCTTCACGCTGTACATAGGCTTGGCGGGAGCGTGCAGCCCAGCGCATGGAAAGCCGCATGGAAGCTGCAATGGCTTCTGGCGGTGCGGGCAGGGCGGGGCATTCATCAAAACACATGGTGATGGTGGCATCCAGTGCGTGCTGGATGTCTGTTGAACTTTCCGGCGTGAGCCGATGTTCAGAACCATCGATGTGAGAGCGGAAGGTGACGCCATCCTGATCCAGCCGCCGCAGCGCACCCAAGGACATCACCTGAAATCCCCCGGAATCTGTTAGAATCGGTCCGGACCAATCCATGAATTTATGGAGCCCACCCAGAGCGCGTATGCGTTCTGCCCCTGGCCGCAACATGAGGTGATAGGTGTTGCCCAGAACAATGCCTGCACCTGTAGAGCGCACGGCATCCATAGTCATGGCCTTTACCGTGCCCACTGTGCCAACCGGCATGAAGGTAGGGGTGGCTACAGGGCCGTGGGCTGTGTGCAGCATACCAGCGCGGGCAGCGCCATCTGTGCTTTCACACGTCCAGTTAAAGCGGGTCATTTTACTGTTCCGAGGTGGGGGCGTGGATGGAATGGGCGCAGCGCAGCAGGCAGGCATCGCCGTAGGAATAAAAGCGGTAACCGCTGGCAACAGCATGGGCATAAATCTGCCGCGCGCGTTCGACGCCCGCAAAGGCGGAAACCAACATGAACAGCGTAGAGCGTGGCAGGTGGAAGTTGGTGAGCAGCATATCCACTGCGCGGAATTGATAGCCGGGCCGAATGAAAATGGAGGTTGTGCCATCAAACGGGTGCACAATGCCGTTTTCATCGGTTGCGGTTTCCAGCAGGCGCAGGCTGGTGGTGCCAATGGCAATAATACGCCCGCCAGCCTTACGGGTGGCGTTAATACGTTCTGCTGTTTCCGGGGTGATGATCCCGCGTTCTGAATGCATTTTGTGCTCAGAAATCTCGGCTTCCCGCACTGGCAAAAAGGTGCCAGCTCCTACATGCAAGGTGAGCGTACAGCGCTGAGCACCTGTGGCATCTACAGCTTTCAACAGGGCTGGCGTAAAATGCAGCCCAGCGGTGGGAGCAGCCACAGCACCTTTGTTACGCTCAAAAATGGTGGCGTAATCGCTGGTGTCCTGCGCAGTTGGCCCTTCGGGGCGATGAATATAGGGGGGGAGTGCCAATGCACCGGCTTTTTGCAGGAATACATCAAAAGCATCCCCTTCCGCACTAAAGTGGAGCACTGCCCCCCCGCCGGGCTCTAACGCCAACACGCGTGCTATGTCCTGCACACCGGGGAATGCAATAATGTCACCAACCTTGAGTCTGCGGGCATTACGCACCAACACATGCCAACTGCCATCTGGCTGAATCTGATCCAGCGTAATACCAATTTTGGCTTCTCCGCGCAGGCCATGCAACTGGGCACGAATAACGGCCGTATTGTTTGCAACCAGCAAATCTCTCCGCTTCAAAAGCGAGGGCAGATCACGGATATGCCGGTCAGCAAATATGCTAGGCTGTGTGGCATCCAGAAGGCGCGCGGCTTCTCGCGGGCGGGCGGGTTCCTGCGCGATCAGGCTTTCTGGAAGGTGGAAATCAAAATCTTCGGTGCGGTCACTGCTCATGATGGCACCGTTTACGCAATAGGCTGGGCCAAGACCAGAGGTAAAGGTGCAGTTCTGCAGGTGGCATGTAGCCTGTGGGGGTTGAAGAGAGGAAGCTTAGGGGCCAGATTTCTTTTTCAGTCATGCCGGAGGGTATTCCGGTGAACAGATATTTAAAGGATGACAATTTATGTCTTACGCTCTTTTGGATGCCGCACGTGTTGCCAAGGCCGCTGAAGTTTCTTTGGGTGTGTTGAAAACCAGTGATGAAACCACAGAAGCGCACCAGCGTAAGGTTATTATGATTGAACGGATTGAAGCTCTGGCCAAAGCAGCAGCAGAATCCAAGGCAGGCGTTACGCTGACATCCGAAGAATTCTGGTTGATCAGCCGTAACTGGTAACAGCACGGGAGCTGCTTTTATGGCATTTGTTCTTACAAGCCCTGCCTTTGTAAATGGTGATACGCTGCCACAGGCGCAGGTTTATAACGGTATGGGGCAGCATGGGCAGAATCTTTCCCCCGCGCTGGAATGGAAAGATGCCCCAGCAGGCACCAAAAGCTTTGTGGTAACGGTGTATGACCCAGATGCTCCAACCGGTTCGGGCTGGTGGCACTGGGTGGTGGTGAATATTCCCGCCACTATTACAGAACTGCCAACAGGCGCAGGTTCTGCCGGAGATAAGCTGCCCAAAGGCGCTTTACAGGTGCGTACAGATTTTGGCGTGCCCGGTTATGGTGGCGCTGCTCCGCCACCAGGGCGCGTGCACCGTTATGTTTTTACAGTTTATGCGCTGGACGTTCCTACGCTGGATGTGCAGGCAGATTCCAGCCCGGCATTGGTTGGTTTTATGGTGAACCACCACAAGTTGGCTTCTGCCAGCCTGACGGCTTTATATGGTAGTAGTGGTTCCCGCGATTAAGCGTTTCTTCCCTGAACCTTTTATAAAAGGTTCAGGGAAAGAGCATGGTAATGGCTGGAATTGCCTAGCGCGCATAGGCTTTAAGATCGTTTAAAACATCATCCGGCGTTACAAGCCCTGTGTGTTCATGCTGCGGCATAACCAGAAGGGGTGGCCCATCATTTAAGAACCGGATGGAAAGTTGCGCCCAGCGAGAAGCCACAAAGCGGCGAAATGTCTGAGCTAATACGCAGCGATCCATGTCTGTATGATACGGGTTGCTTGGTGAGCATACTGTATTCAAGTAATCGCTCATAAAGGCGGCAATAGCGGGCACAAGCTCGGCTTCGCCAAAATAGGCCAAAGCCGTATTCATGCTCCACGGTGCGCCGTATTGTTGGTGGCCGTTGTCATCAAACTGGGTCAGATCAAAGCCATATGTTGCATGGGCTTTCATATCTCGCAGCAGGCTGACAAAATTGGCAGGAAAATAGCCTGCGCAATCTCCTATCAAAACGGGCACCCTAAACTGGGCGACAATATCAGGTAGGATCAGATACCGTAATGCGGGTTCCAGCATAGCGGCATCTGATTTTGTTTCACCATACCCAAAGCTGAGTCGCAATGTTGTGGAATGTTTTTCCAACCATTCTGAAAGAGTGGAGAGAAAGGTAAGCTGATCCACAGTTGGGTTTGCAACACCAAGGCAGATCTGGATTTGGCCCGCGGAACGGTCTTCTCGGCAGGCATGGATAAGGGAAAGCACAAGCCCCGGAACCAGATCAAAATGTTGCGCTGTACAGGCAAAGGCTAAGCAGGTAGAAGGCCGTTCTTCTGGTATACTAAAGTGCCATTGCCAGTTTGCTACACCCGTTACATCCGGTATAGCGCGGCTGGCCAAGCGCCCGCATTCCTGCGTGCTTAACCATGAAAACACCCCTTGATCATACAGAGCCGGGGCCATGTTATCCTGCAAGGCCAGTTTGCGGGCAATGGCGTAATGCGTATCTGCTTCTGCCTGTAGGCCAGCCAACCAGCTTGTATGGCCCATGCCCAGTTCTTCCCACCAACTCAGACCATTTAACCGGGCTTCCGCCGTTAAAAGGCGCAAACGGCTTTCTGTATCCAGTTTCTGGAACGCTTGTTCAAACAGGGCGCTATAGATGCGCCGGATGTCCGGGCCATTGTTGGATGAAAGGCGCATAGGCACCAAAAGCGCCTCAAATGGTGTTTCAAAAGCCGGTAGCCCCATATTGCTTAAAGCACTAGGTACCAGCAAAAGAGCACATTCTCCGGCCTGTTGCCGTGCCACTAATGGGGCGAGTAGCGTGCCTATGTCGCGATCAGGATAACGCGTGGCAAGAGACTGCTCCATTAACGTGGCGGCGGTATCGTAGTTTTTGGTGCGTAAGGCCAGAATGGCGGCCATCCATTGCAGTTCGGGGCGTGTATCATGCTGGCGCGCAATGGTTAAAAACCCGTCTGCCAGTTCCCATTGTCCAAAAAGAGCGCACAAACGCGCCAATTGTACGCATGTGGCCGTATCACGCGGAGTAACGCTTAAGCGTAAAATCTGTTCGCGCAGATCATCCAATGTGGCCCACGGTGTTGTGGTGGGGCGTAGAGTGTTTGTTTGTAAAAGATGCAGGGCATCTTCCATTAACCCAGATAGAGCGTGGGAGGGGCAGATAGTAAATGTTACCTTCTCTGGGGTGGTATCGCTCCAGAGTGTTATGGCGTCTTTTGTGCGTTCGGCCTGAAGTTGCTCTGCAGGCCATTTGCGCCCATCCAGTTGCAAATGATGCTCTGCACAGGTGGCGCGCCCAACAAAGCGTGTACCATTATACCATTCCTGTTCCGTAAGATCGCGCAGGACGGAAAGCAGCTCTGGCGGCAAAAGCAGAAAGTGCTCCCATGTAGCGCAAAGCGGTACAACATCGAACACATTCTGGTCTCGGCTAGAAAGATAGCCTTTGCCTGCCCGGATAGACATAAGCGGGCGGCCTGCAAAATTTTCTATAGCTTCTGCTTTGGTAAACGTTCCACCAGGATTTAACGCCGCAGATTGCTCATCTAACGTGGCTGGAGTTGTGCCACGCATAAAGGATTGTGCAAAGGAAACAGGATGCAGCCGCAAGCCCGTATACCCCACCAGTGCGCCATGCCAGGAGAGAAGATAGAACGGCATGGGCTGATCCTATAAAACGATCGGGTAAGTGGGAATAATACAGGAAAATTGCACGGCTTTTATGCTACGGCATCAAGCAGGGCAGGAAGATACTGTTCCAGCTTGATGCGTACGGGCATAAGGTAGGCTTTGCCTTTTTCCTGCGCTAGTTCTTTAAGTACCGTTTGTGCAAACAGGATGTTGGCTTCCAGCGTGGGGGAAAAATCACGCGGGAAAACAATGTGATTTGTTGTTTCCCAGTAAGAGCGTGATTTGGGGCCAATAACGGGGGAAAGACCCCAAAATACGCATTCGCCCTGCATCCATTCCCGGCACAGATCAAACAGCTTCAGGTCAAATACGGGCTGCGTGAAAAAGCCAATAGCTCCGGCTTCTTTTTTACGGGCCACATCTTCCAGCTCTTTCCATGGGGCGCGGCGGTATGGGTCAAACGCTGCATAGACTTTGAGGTGCGGAGCTTCACGCCGGTAGCGGCGGATAATGCTTTCCGTGCTGTTGGGGTATGTGCGGTGGCTGAGATCTGCCGGTGGGTCACCATGCACAATCAGAATTTCTTCCAACCCTGATTGATCTGCTCCGGGCAGAGGCGCATCCGGCGCAATATCTATGGCCCGGATATGCGGAATAACGTTTCCAAACTGTGGGCGCACAAGTGCTGCGGCATCCCAACTGCGAAGGGGAAAGCGCATTAGGTCAGGAATATTTAGCGTATCTGCTGCGGGAAAAGTGGTTTTAACTGTGGCTACATCTGCCGCCAGAGCCTCCGCAGAACGCGGAATTAGCTCAACCGAAAGGCGAGAAAGGCTCATTCTGCACTCCCCTCAAGCTGCAATTTGGCTGCGGTGAGCGTGTTTTTCAGCAAGCAGGCAATTGTCATGGGGCCAACGCCACCCGGCACCGGGGTAATGCGGCCAGCCACTTTAACAGCTTCATCAAACGCTACATCGCCTACAAGGCGGGTTTTGCCATCATCGGTTTTGATACGGGTGATACCAACATCAATCACGGTAGCGCCGGGTTTAATCCAATCCCCACGCACCAGTTCACGGCAGCCAGTGGCCACCACCAGAATATCGGCTTCCCGCGCCAGTGCCGCCGTATCGCGCGTGTGGATATGTGCAATAGAAACCGTGCAACCTTCTGCCAGCAGCAACAGGGCCATGGGTTTACCAACCAAATTGGAAGCCCCGATAACTACGGCGTGCTGGCCTTTCATATCCCCGAGCTGATCACGCAGCAGGAACAGGCAGCCCAGTGGTGTACAGGGAATAAGGGAGGGCAGGCCCACCGCCAGACGGCCAGCGTTGATTTCCCCCAACCCATCCACATCCTTTTCAGGCAGAATGGCATTGGTGACGCGGCGTCCATCCAGCCCGTTTGGCAGGGGAAGCTGTACCAGAATGCCGTGAATTTCGGGGTCTTTGTTCAGGCGGTCTATCAGCGCCAGAAGTTCAGCTTCCGATGTATTTTCGGGCAGCATGTGCATAAAGGAGCGCATGCCGGCATGGTGGGTTTGCACAGCTTTGTTGCGCACATACACTTCGCTGGCAGGATCATTCCCGACAAGAATCACCGCCAGACCGGGTGTTACGCCATGTTTCTCGTGAAACGCCAGAACATCCTCTCGGATATTCTGGCGCATTTTGGCGGAAAAGCCTTTGCCATCAATCAGGGAAGCCTGATGATCGGAGGGAAGGGAGGATGAAGATGCGTTGGTCATGGAGCTGCCAGTTGGTCATGCAGAAGCGTGTGGAGTTTCAAGCCGGGGCATACGCAAAAAAACGCCAAACGACAACGTTTTCAGGTGTACATGTCCGGTATGTGCACGAAATTTCAGGTCATGTTTCACCCTGCCGATAGGGAGAAAGTGCGTTAAGGGCTTCGGCTTCCGCCAATATGGCCGGGCGTTCTGCCTGAAGGAAAGCCCCAACACCGTTGCGGAGTGAGGGATTTTCCAGCCAATGGACAGAATGTGTGAGGGCAGGCAGATAGCCACGCTGGATTTTATGTTCACCCTGCGCCCCGGCCTCTACTCGCTTGAGGTCGTGGGCAATGGCAAAATCTATGGCGCGATAATAGCACAGCTCAAAATGCAAAAACGGCCAGTTGCCAATGCATCCCCAGTTGCGGCCATACAATGTATCGCCCCCCAAAAGGTTTAGGGCTGCGGCAACTGGTGTACCCTCGTGCCGTGCTATCATCAGCACAACACGGTCTTGTAAGCGTTCAGAAAGTAGCGGAAAAAAATCGGGCGTCAGGTAGGCGTTGCCCCACTTTTTATCAATTGTATTCTGGTAAAATGTGTAAAAAGCTTGCCAATCTTCAGGCGTAATGTCTGATCCGCGCAGGGTATGAAAGCTTAGGCCAGCGGCATTGGCATCACGCCGCTCCCGCCGGATAGCTTTGCGTTTGCGAGATGAAAGTGTTTCCAGAAAATCATCAAAGCTGGTGTAGTTTTTATTATGCCAGTGATACTGCAAACCTAATCGGGGCAGCCATCCGCGTTCAGCCAGATTATCGCTTTCCTGCTTGGTGCAAAATGTAACATGGGCAGAGGAAAGGCCGGTATCGTGGCAGATCTGGCGCAAAGCATCTGCCATAACTGCTTTGGTTTCTGCAGGTGCATCTGGCCGCGTTAAAAGGCGTGGGCCGGGTGCTGGGGTAAAGGGCACGGCAATTTGCAGTTTGGGGTAATAGCGCCCCCCAGCGGCTTCAAAGGCGCGTGCCCAACCTTGGTCGAACACATACTCGCCCCATGAATGGCCCTTGATATAGGCAGGGCATGTGGCGGCCAGTTGTCCATCTGGCGCATGCAGGCTGACATGCTGCGGCAGCCAGCCTGTTTCACGGCGTACAGAACCGCTGTCTTCCAATGCAGAAAGAAAGGCATGGCTGACAAATGGGTTGTCCACCCCTGCACAGGCATCCCACTCCATTTCTGGAATGGCATGGATACTGTTGTGCAGAGATACGGACCAGTCAGGCATGTCTGTGTCTTTCCTGCAAATTTAGCCGATTTCGAACAGCCCTTCTACTTCAACCGGCGCATCCAGCGGCAGAGAAGGCACGCCAACGGTGGAGCGTGCATGGCGTCCGGCATCACCAAATACGGCAACGGCCAAGTCAGATGCGCCATTCATCGCTGCTGCGTGCGAGGTGAATTCTGGTGTGCAGGCAATAAAGCCACCCAGCCGTACTACGCGCTTCACGCGGGAAAGGTCACCCACTGCGGCACGCACCTGTGCAATTACATTGATCATGCTGTAACGCGCGGCTTCAACCGCTGTTTCAACAGAAACGGCATCACCCAGCTTGCCGGTAGCAAACAGCTTGCCATCTTTAAGAGGGAGCTGGCCGGAAACTACCAGCAGAGAACCTGTTTGTACGCAGGCCACATAGTTGGCAACAGGTGCGGCAGGGGTGGGAAGTTCGATACCAAGTTCAGCCAGACGGGATTCAGGAGTGCTCATCACGCTGTATTCCTTGTGTTAAAAAGCTGGGCAAGAAGCAGAAAATGGCCTCTTGCCCCGCAGAATGAACCGTATGCCTTTAGCAGACAAGCCGCAGATTACGGCGTTTGCGCCCAGTAGGCGGCGTATCATCTGCTTCTGGCAGATCTAGCGGCAGAAGGGGGTCTGGGTCAGATTGTGCATCCTGATGCGGGCCATCTGGCAGCCGAACACCTAAATATGTGTCTGACAAAGCCCGGAAGGCATAGTCCAGCATAGATGTGGCGTAGGAGGCAACGGGGTCTCCCTCTACGGTGCCAGCCGGGCCAAAACAGGTATAGGCAAAGTTTTCCACAAAGGCTTCCAGCGGGGCACCGTACTGAAGGCCAATGCTCACGGCTTCGCCCAAGCTTTCCATCAGCCCGCGCACCATGCCGCTTTCCCGCGTGGGGGTAAGGGCCAGCTCACCTAGTGTGCCATCTTCATATTCCCCAGTACGTAGGAACAGGCGATGGCCGCCAATAGTGGTTTTTTGTGTAAAGCCACCGTGCCGTGGGGGCAGCGTGCGGCGCACCCCACGCTCCAGCTTGTTGCGGGTAGGCTGGTTTTGCACTTCTGGCCGTGCGGGCATACGGTCCACAAACCCAGTGAGAGCCCGATACATGGCCAGATGTGCATTGGGGCCGGGTTGGGGGAGAACAGTTTCACCTGCCAGCGCGGCAGCCAAAGCTGTTTCAACCGTAAAATCCCGCGCTTCCAACCGCAGTAAAGCGCTTCTGGAAAGTTTGCCATCTGGCCGCAGCATGGAAAAAGCTGGGGCTAGCCCACAAGCTTCTACACCCAAAAGCCCGTCTATCGGGTTGGAGGAAGAAAAGCCGGTTTCAATCGGGGCCAAAGGTGTTTCTGTTTCTACGGCCGCTTCGTTCCAAACCGCGCGCAGGGTTTCTCCCAATCCGGGCAGAACAGTGCGCACTGGCGGCAGTGGGAGGGATTCCGGCCCTCGGCCTGCATGGGCAGTTAAGGTGGCCAATGCAGCTATGGCGCATGCAGCGGCGCGGCCATCTTCACTATCATAATCCAGTCCAACGCCTGCAAGGCAGGCATCCAGATTGGTCAGCAAAATATCACCGGCTAGCGGGGTGGGGGCCAGTATATCTGTTGGCGTGGTGGGGGTTGCTTCTGCTTGTTCCGGTGCAAATAAATCTGGCAGTGGCAGTTCACCATTGCGCTGGTTTGCCAGTGTGCTGGCGGCATGGCGCAATACGGAGCAGATCAGCCGCAGGGCCGCAACAAATGTGCGCGCAGCAAATCCTTCACCGGGGGAAACAAAAGCTGCCAGATTAACAATAAAGCCGGGCGGGCGGTCAAAACGGCAATGCCATACGGCTTCTGTTGGCGCGGCCTGCCGTGTAAGCAGCATCCATACCAAAGATCGGGCCGTGGCATCATCTGGTGCCAGCGCATCAATCCAGCGGGAGGCAAGGCTGGGCAGATCCAGCGCTTCATCTCCTGGTACAAGCTGGGCCAATGCCGTTGCGGCATCTGTATCCCATTCTGCGGGCAGCGTAACGGAGCGAAGGGGAGCGTCCGGATCTGCTGCGGCCTCTAGCGTGCTCATCAGCACGCCATTCCAGTGGCGTCTGGCTGTTGCGTTCATGCGGGCAGTTTATCGTTTCAGCCCATCGCGTCGGAACCCGGAATCGTGCTGCCAAAAGGCGGTTAACACTCTGCATAATGAGGATATGGGGGATAACTTTTTGTGAAGTTGCCGTTTCCTGTCCAAATACCGGCAGCTCGAGCGCAGTTGATCGGAAGCGCGTGCATATTTCATGGACTGGCTGGAGTGTGGAGTCCTATTATCCATAGCATGGCAAACTTTGGAACATGGCTGCATACGCGCCGGAAGGGGCGGCTGGTTGGCAAGGATGCCGATGGCCGCAGTTATTACGAATCAACAGGCCCGGCCCGTCAGGGTGGCGGGGTGGAACGGCCCGAACGCTGGGTGATCTACTTGAAAGGGGAGGATGCCTCGGCCGTGCCGCCAGAGTGGTGGGGGTGGCTGCACCATACGCTGGACGCTCCTATTCCGGTGGAAGAGCGTAAGCCCTGGCAGCTTCCGTATCAGCCGAATATGACAGGCACGGCGCAAGCTTACAGGCCTGCGGGCAGCCTGTATTCCACCGGCCAGCACCCACCTGCGACAGGAGATTACGAGGCATGGACACCTGATGCGTGATCTGCTGCGCATTTCCTGCTAAACCGAACAGGCAATACAGGGAGTGCGATGCGGCTTATGGCTTCAGCAATGGCAGAAAAATCTCGGCGTAGTCTGACAGAACTGCTTACAGGCACAGTTGTGCTGGTGGCTATCGGCGGTATGCTGGTGGCCGCCGTGGTGGGCGAGGGCCGCAAGACAGATACAACCGGCTACCAGCTTAATGCCGATTTCACGCACATAGATGGGCTGGATATTGGCTCTGATGTGCGGTTGGCAGGTGTAACCGTTGGGCAAGTGGTAAGTGAAACAGTAGATCCGCACAGCTTCAAGGCGCATGTCACATTTACTGTGCGGCCTGATATTCACCTTTCAGATGATACAGCGGCTATTATTACCAGTGATAGCCTGCTGGGCGGCAAGTATATTGCCCTCTCCCCCGGCGGGGATGACAAAACCCTTAAACCCGGTGAAACAGTTGGGCAGACACAGGGCTCCATCAGTCTGGAGCAGTTGCTCAGCAAGTTTATTTTCTCGGTTACGGATACGCTCACACGTGCCAACAAAGCAGCACCTACCAATGGTGGTGGCGCGGGTGGGAATGATCTGCCCTGAAACAGACATAAAAATCCGTTAATTTTAGAGTGAAGCCGGGAAACAACAGCATGGAAAAGCCACGCTTCTGGCCGCAGGATGATGGAAACCCCATAACCTGCCATGAAAAGCTGCGTGTTTTGGAAGAAAACTGGCAGGAAGTGCAGGATATTATGCGCGATGCGTTTGAGGATGCCATGCTGATGGGGGTGAGTGAACAATTTATGCGGGCGCGTTTGAAGGATATGGTTGAGAGCCTTGCCTCCCCTAAAAACGGAGGGCAAGCTGCATGAAGCGCGCAACATATAAAGCCGTGGCTTGTGGGGCTATTTTGGCTGGGGCGCCTGTTTTGGCGCAGGCTGCGGGCTCTGCTTTAGCGCCTCCGGCAGTTTATGCGCCAGATACATGGCAAGGTAAAAATACGGCTGTTGTGCGTGTTCTGGACAGGTTGGATGCCCATGTAGAGGTACTTTCGGTTCCGGTAGGCACAACAGCACATTATAAAAGTCTGGACATTACACCTTCACGCTGTTTGCAGCGCCCTCCAACGCTTTCGCCCGATGCCGCAGCGTGGCTGGCCGTGCAGGATAAACACCCTAACGGAGCCGCCTTTCAGGGCTGGATGCTGGCAGCGGAGCCTGCATTAGGTGTGTTTGAAAGTCCGGTTTACGATGTGCGGATGGTGCGGTGCGAGGGCGCGGATACAGAGCCTATGTTGCCCCCACTGCCCAAACCTGTAGCCCCCGTTGCGCCCCCTGCATCTGGCTCGGATACGGTTCCAGCGCCTGCGGGGGATGGGGCATCTTCCGGCCATGCGGGCAGCCCGGATATTCCCGATGCCATACCAGACAAGCAAGAAACCGGCGGCGTTTACTAACGTTAGGTAAGGAACCGTTTCGTTTTTGTGCCGGTTCCGCGCGGCAGGTCTGTAAGATCGGTGGTTGTCGAAGCAGGGGGTGTTCGGCAACGTGTCAAAACAATGGTCTAGCTGCAAGTGCCTGGCACTCTTGTTATTATAGCTGGACATCACAACAAGGATTGAGGTGCAAACGTGCTAGGTTCTCTCGGTGCGCAGGATTTCCGTTTTCATCTACCCCCGTTAAACGAAACTGCCTTTCTGCTCGATTTTGATGGTACTCTGGTGGATATTGCTCCCACGCCAGAATCTGTTGTGGTGCCAAATGGGCTTCTTGATAGCCTGCGCCGCCTGCGTGAAGCATGCGGAGATGCCTTGGCCGTTGTTTCTGGCCGCCCCATTGATCAGATAGATCATTTTCTGGGTGATGTGCCTTTTGCTGTTGCAGGTGAACACGGGGTAGCTATTCGGCATCGGCCCGGTGGCCCGATTGAACGTGCAGCATTGCCTACCCTGCCGCCTGAATGGCTGGCTCAAGCGCGGGATTTGCTGGCAACATTGCCCGGCACGCGGTTAGAGCACAAAGAAGGCGGTTTTGTTCTGCATTATCGTGCCGCACCGGAAGCAGCAGAAACGTTGTGCCAGGCAGCTAGTGAATGGGTTAAGCACTCTAAAGGCACATTCTTGCTTTTGCCGGCAAAAATGGCGTGGGAAATTCGCCCAGCCGGAATTGATAAAGGCTATGCTGTCTCTCTGTTAATGGAAAGTCCTCCCTTTACGGGCAAAAAGCCTGTGTTTGTAGGGGATGATGTAACGGATGAAGATGCTATAGCTGCTGTACGCAGAATGGGGGGCGTTGGGTTGCGTATTCCATCTGATTTTCCAACCCCTTCTATTTTTCGGGCTTGGCTGACCTCTCTTACAGGCGGGAGCCGGTAAGGGATGGGGCGTCTTGTTATTGTTTCCAATCGCGTTCCGGCTGTGCGTGAGCGTGCCCAACCTGCTGGTGGCTTGGCTGTTGCTCTGCGTGATGCTGTACAAGGGCAGGAGTGCCTGTGGTTTGGATGGTCTGGGCAACAAATTTCAGATGATGAAGGGGAGGATCGGCGCGTAAGCATAGACACGGTAGATAACGTGACTTACGCCACTGTAGATCTGACCAAATCAGAATATAATGGGTTTTACGAAGGGTATTCCAACGGAATTCTGTGGCCGCTTTGCCATTACCGCGCAGGGCTGATGAGTTATAGTCGGCAGGATCGGCACACATATCATGCCGTGAACACCATGTTCGCGCAGAAGCTTGCCCCCCTCTTAAAATCTGATGATTTGATATGGGTGCATGATTACCATCTGTTCCCACTTGGGCTTGCGCTGCGGGAACAGGGGATAAAGTGCCGTATCGGGTTTTTCCTGCACATTCCATTTCCACCATGGAGCCTCATGCGGGCCTTGCCTGGTGCTGAAAAGCTGATGCGATCTTTACGCGCCTATGATGTGATGGGTGTGCAGACGGAAGATGACGCACGCAATGTTAATGAAGGTTTTTCTGTTGTTGGGGTGCCAGCGCAGGCCCGTGTGTTCCCGATTGGAATAGATCCAGCAAGCTTTCAGCAGCAGGCTTCCTCCGGTTTAGATAACCCGGAAGTGCAGAAGCTTGAAAAAAGCCTGCGGGGCTTGCCGCTGATTATCGGTGTGGACCGTATGGATTATTCCAAGGGGCTACCGGAGCGTTTTCGGGCGTATGAAGTGTTCTTGCGCAAATATCCGGAATACCGCGGTAAGGTTATTTATCTTCAGATCACCCCGGTTTCTCGCGGTAGTGTGCCAGAATACAAGGTGCTGCGCCAAGAGCTGGATGGTGTGGTTGGCCATATTAACGGCACGTATGGAGATTTTGACTGGGTTCCTATCCGTTACCTTACTCACCCTGTCCCGCGTGAACTGCTGGCCCCATTTTTCCGCCTTTCTCACGCAGCGTTGGTAACACCTCTGCGGGATGGTATGAATCTGGTTGCCAAGGAATATGTGGCAGCTCAGGATGCGAAAGATCCCGGCGTGCTTATTCTCTCCCGTTTTGCTGGTGCTGCGCCAGAAATGGAAGATGCGCTTTTGGTGAACCCGCATGATGCAGATGAAGTGGCAGATGCCTTGCATAAATCACTCAGCATGTCTCTTTCTGAAAGACAACTGCGGTGGAAGCGGCTGAAGCCAGATGTCTGGCGCGTTACGGCTGGCAGTTGGGCGCGTTCCTTTATTACGGCTTTGGCAGAGGTGCGGTCTGAATGAGGGGGAGCCACGCATCTCGGCCGCTGGCGCTATTTTTGGCAGGTGCGGCGTTATTGGCGCTGGGGGTGGTGTGGTACACCCAACATGTTTTGCAAATTATGCCGTGCGAACTGTGCCTGTGGGAACGCTGGCCATGGCGTTTGCTATTAGGCACAGCCATTGTGGCCGCTGTGTTGCCCGATAAGGTAGCACGACACCTTTTGTGGTTGACGGTGCCTTTTATGGTGGCGGATATCGGCCTTTCTATTTGCCATGTAGGGGTGGAGTGGCAATGGTGGCCAAGCCCGCTGCCTGCGTGCCACGCGCCTCATATATATGGGCGCACTATGGCGGAGCGGCTGGCTTCTATGCCACTGCTGCCTTCCAAACCCTGTGATGCAGCCACGTATCTGGTGCCGGGTGTTCCTGTTTCCATGGCGGCAATGGGCGGCCTGTACGCAGCTATTGTGTTATGGGTGTTTGTGGTTTGGCGTAAAAAGCTGGAACGTGTGACGCGCCGTATTTTCCATTAAATATTATATTTTAAGTGTTAGGTTTTTATTGTTGAAGGCGTGATAACTTCGTTGCCGTATTGTAGCGGTTGAAGCACCGCGTATAAATCTTATACTGTGTGCCTGAATGCAATGTCAGGATATCTCTATGTCTTTAAGTGGCAATATTAAAACAATCGATTGGAGCGTATTTGACGCAACATGGTACGCAGCAAAATATGGAGATATTCTGAAATTTCTAGGCCTTGAAGGTGCAGAAGTATTAGAGGAATTTTATAGGGAAAAAGGGCCAGCATTACGTCATTCACCCAACCCGTATTTTGATGAGGATTGGTATCTGCGGCGTTATCCTGCGGTTGCTGAAGCTGTGGGGAAAGGTGAATGGAGATCCGGGTTTGATCATTATTGCCAAACAGGATTTTCTTCCCACAATCCTCATTGGCTTTTTGATCGTGAATTTTATTTCAAGCAGCACCCAACTCTTCAGCCTGCAACGTTGGAAGAAGCAGGGTTTCGGAATCTCTATGATCATTACCTGAATGTGGGTGACGAACAGTTTTTAACGGGATCATGGTTTTTTAACGCAACAGCATATCTTAAAAGTGGCCATGCACGTATTGAAGGTTTGGGTGCATTTGCACAATGTGTGCGTAACCTGAGGCCTGAGCAGGGGTATGGTCAGCGTCTGTCTTGGTATTTTGATCCTGAATGGTATCTGGAAACCTATCCGCATGTCCGGAAGGAACTGGCTTCAGGGCGCTGGCTCTCTGCCTTGCACCATTATCTGTCTAATTCCACCCCAACAGATTACAACCCGAATGCCTATTTCTCTGAAGAGTTTTACGGCAGCGTGAATCATGATGTAAGCGGTGCGGTTGAAAGCGGAAACTTCCGTAATTTTTATGAACATTTTCTGCGCTATGGTGTGCATGAACTCCGCAAACCAAGCGCTAATATTGATCTTGAATCCTACTACCGTAATGCCGTTGTGCAAAAGGAAGTTACGCGTGGTGATTTTCCAGATGCGTTCGCACATTATATTGCCCACGGCGGCAGGCTAGAAGATGATATGGAAGGGCTGAAGGAAAGTGAGGCCCTTTCCAAAAAACTCTATCATGAAATGTGCCGCATTCGGTTGCCTGTTCTTTTGAATCAGACTCTGGATTTTACATACGATGCACCAGATTTAAGCGTTATTATTGTAGCACATAATCTGTTTGCCATGACCATGAGCGCGTTGGCCTCGCTACGTGCTAATTATAATGGCCAAATGCAGGTTATTGTAGTGGATTCTGGCTCTACAGATGGTGTGCGTCATATTGAACGTTATGTGCGCGGTCTGGATGTTGTGCGTTTTCCCGGTAATGTTGGCTTTTTGCTGGGTTGCAATGCGGCATTGGAAAAAGTGCGTGGTCCATTCACACTTTATCTGAACAACGATACAGAGCTGATGCCAGAAGCTATTGGCAATGCCTTGGCTCGGTTACGGCATGAAATAAAAATAGGGGCGGTTGGTGGCAAACTTGTACGCACCAATGGCTTGTTGCAGGAAGCAGGTAGTATTGTCTGGCGCGATGGATCGGTGTGCGGCTATCTGCGTGATCAGCGCCCTGATGTTCCAGAAGCTAATTTTGTAAGATCTGTAGATTATTGCGCCGGTGCATTCTTGATGATACGCACGCCCCTGCTGCGCCAGTTGGGCGGCTTTGATATAGATTATGCCCCTGCGTATTTTGAAGAAACAGATCTGTGCTTGCGTATTCATGAAGCCGGGTTTGATGTGGTGTATGATCCTTCGGTGGTTGTAATACATTACGAGTATGGCACATCCAGTTTCATGAGTGGCGCATCCATGATAGCGCGTAATCAGGATGTGTTCCGCCGTAAGCATACGGCATATTTGCGCCAGAAAAGCCTGAACAACCCCAGAATGCTGACAACAGCACGTTTCAGCAAGCAGGGTCAGAAGCGCGTTTTATTTATTGAAGACAGATTGCCCTATCGGTTTTTGGGATCAGGCTTTACGCGTTCAAACGATATTGTGCGCAGCATGATTGCTGCTGGATGCCAAGTAACGGTGTACCCGGTATTTAGACCAACAGAATCTCAGGAAGATATCTGCATGGCTTTTCCGGATCGGGCAGAGGTGATTTGGGATCGAGAATTACCAGAACTAGAAGATTTTATTAAATCCCGCGCTGGGTATTATGATGCCATCTGGATTGCACGCACGCATAATGCAGATCGTCTGGCCCCTGTGCTTATGGATTGTGCTGATGCCCTAACGGGTGCAATGGTGATTACGGATACCGAGGCTGTATCCGCGCCGCGTGAATATCGTAAAATGGAATTGCGCGGGCAAACACCAGAAAAAACAGTGGATGAGCTTTTGAAGCATGAATTCAGGCATTTGTTCATGTCTGAAAAAATTATTGCAGTGAACAGTAAGGATTCCAAAATACTTAATGCTCACGGTTTTTCTAATGTTCATGTTCTAGGTCATTTGCAAAACGCTTTAACGTGGTCTCCCGGATGGGAAGATCGCCGGGATATTCTTTTTCTGGGGGCCATGCATGATCAGGATTCACCAAATGTAGATTCCTTGGCGTGGTTTAGCAAAGAAGTGTTGCCATTACTGGATGGCCGTTTGCCAGAAGACGTTAAATTTACAGTCTGTGGCTATGTAAACCCGCGTGTTGATCTTACATCACTTATAAACAACCCGCGTATTGTGGTAACGGGGCGGGTAGAGGATGTAACACCTGTTTATAATAGCCACCGGGTATTTGTGGCGCCAACCCGGTATGCGGCGGGTATTCCCTACAAACTGCATGAAGCCGCAGCACATGGTATTCCTGTTGTTGCAACGGATATTTTGTGTGAACAGGTTGGATGGGTGCCTGGTGAAGATATGCTGTGCGCCAGTGTATCGGACGCGCAGGGTTTTGCGGATGCTATTGTCCGGCTGTATGAAGACAAGCAGTTGTGGAACAACGTGCATGCGCATGAACTCAAGCGTATTTCTACAGAAAACACGCAAGAGAATTATGTAAAAAAGATAAAGGATATTTTAGAAATTTCCTAAAATAATCCCAGCACGTCAGGTGAGGTAAGTGGGATCTTCCATTTTCAAAATCTGACGTGCCAGACTGTGCAGCCGTGCGCTGGCTCGTACCCCTAGTGTGCTGATTTCCTGATAGGAAAACCAACGGGCCTCCAAGGCATCATCACCAGCTTGTACGGGGTTATGGGTGTGTTCTTGTTCCTCACACCTTACGGCAAGAATGATGTAGTGAAACTCTAGCTTTCCATGAGCATCATAATGCAAGCTATCAAATGCATCTATTACAGAAGTTGCTTTTGCTGGTAAGGATGTTTCTTCCAAAAGCTCGCGTTCTGCGGCATAAAAGATAGTTTCTCCCGGTTCAATCCGCCCGCCGGGAAAACCCCATAGTCCGGCATCTGGTGCTTTAGCGCGGCGGACAAGCAGAAAATTATTCTGCCTTCGCACAATAGCAAGAACACCGGAACGTGGAAGGCAGGAATGGCATGATGTTTTCATGATCAGGAAGTGTAGAAGGTCATGAATGCTGGTCAACCCTTATCTGCGTAAAAGGGGTTTGGCTATTTTTTCTCTTTGCCCAAATGCAGAAAATGCGTGTTAAATACAGCCATAACCGTGCGGAATGTTGTGCATGGAAAATATAAATTAGCTATCAAGGAGCACATCTTATGTCGGCAGATACAATTGCCATTCCGGGTATAGCCAAACCAGCCTCCCGCATTGCGCTTGGTACGTGGGCCATTGGTGGTTCCATGTGGGGTGGCGCAGATGATGCAAACGCCAGCAAGACGATAGATGAAGCTCTGGAGCTTGGTATCAATATGATTGATACAGCACCAGTCTATGGATTTGGGCATTCTGAAGAAGTTATTGGCAAGGCTTTGGAAGGTCGGCGTGGCCGTGTTATTCTGGCTACCAAGGTGGGGCTGAACTGGCATGATGGAAAGGTTTTCCGGGATAGTCGGTCTGCACGGCTTGAAGAGGAAGTTGAAAAATCTTTAAGCCGCCTGCGCACAGATTATATTGATCTGTATCAGGTTCATTGGCCAGATACATGCACTCCGTTTGAAGAAACAGCCCGTGCTCTGGAAAATCTGGTGAAAAGTGGCAAGGTTAGAGCCTTGGGGCTGAGCAATTTCTCACCCGCCCAGATGGATGAATTCCGGAAGTTTGCACCTGTTTCTGCTGTGCAGCCGCCATACAACCTATTTGAGCGCGAAATAGAGCGTGATGTGCTGCCATATGCAGAAAAAAACAATCTGGTGGTGCTGGCTTATGGCCCTCTGTGCCGTGGTTTGCTTTCGGGCCGCATGACGGCAGACCGGAAGTTTGAAGGGGATGATCTGCGTAAAACAGATCCCAAGTTCCAGCAGCCACGTTTTGGCCAGTATTTGCAGGCGGTGGAAGACCTTAAAGCCATTGCCAATAAGCATGGCAAAAGCATGCTGGCACTGGCTATTCGCTGGGTGTTGGATCGCGGCCCAACTATTGCACTGTGGGGTGCACGTAAGCCAGAGCAGATTGCAGGTGTGGATGATGCTTTTGGCTGGAAGCTGGATGCAGAAGACATGCAGGCTATTGATGCAATTCTTGCCAAGGATATTAAAGACCCGGTAGGCCCGGAATTTATGGCTCCGCCTTTGCGGGCTTAATCTGGCGGAACAGGGCTGGCTTATCCAGCCCTGTTCTACCCGCAAGGCTGGCGGTGGCCCATACGCATTGACTCAGATGTGGCTTTTTTCGCACTCTGTTAAGTTATGAAAGAGCCGCACCCTCCTTATCAGGCCGAGCCTGAGCAGGCGACAGTCTGTATGTTTCCGCTTCAGCAGGTATTGGGGCGGGCAGAGGCTGCGGAATATTTGGGTATTCCTGCCCGAAGGCTCAGATTTTTGGAAATGCTCGGGGGTGGGCCCAAATCTGTTTCTCAGCGCGCAGGGGCCATTCAGTTTCGTAAGGAAGATCTGGATAACTACAGCGCCCAGCAGTTTAGCCGTGCCGGGTTAGGGGCAGATGCGTTTTCTCGCTATCGGAGCATGCGTGCACTGGCTGATTATAAAGGGCTTGATCCGTTTATGGATATGGCCAGCCGGGATGAGCTTTCTCAGGCGTGTACCTATATCGGCGGGCGTGTTGGCATCGGGCTGGGGCTGGTGGTGATTGTGCTTTCTCATACTCCGCTTTCCCGCATTCTGTTTCATGTGGTGCGTTAGGGCTGTTTTGTAACGGCCTGTGTGTTTTCATATCTTGCGCAAGGGGTTGCGGCAGCCCATGTTTGAGCAATGGCTTCCAAAACCTCCTCCTCTGCGGCACGTGGCAAAAAGCGCCCTTCATTAAGCGAGCGTGCGGCCAGTCTTCCCCCCGTTCTGTTCGAGCCGGAAAAGCAGGCTCCTCGTCCACGCCTCAAGCGTATGGAAGTGGTGTCAGAATACGAACCGGCAGGGGATCAGCCGCAGGCTATTCGTGAACTTGTGGCCGGGGTAGAAGCTGGAGAGCGCGATCAGGTTCTGCTAGGGGTTACGGGTTCGGGTAAAACCTTTTCCATGGCCAAGATTATTGAGGCCACGCAAAAACCCACACTTATTCTTGCGCCCAACAAAACATTAGCCGCCCAGCTTTATGGAGAAATGAAGCAGTTTTTCCCCAATAATGCTGTGGAATATTTTGTAAGTTATTACGATTACTATCAGCCAGAAGCCTATGTGCCGCGTTCTGATACGTATATTGAAAAAGACAGCCAGATAAACGAACAGATTGACCGTATGCGCCATGCGGCTACGCAGGCGCTGCTGGAGCGGAACGATGTAATTATCGTGGCCTCTGTTTCCTGCATTTACGGTATTGGGTCTGTAGAAACCTATTCCCGCATGGTGGTGAAGCTGGAGCTGGGCGGAGAGATAGACCGGGATAAGCTTATAAAAAGCCTTGTTGAATTACAGTACCGTCGGAACGATGCCGCATTTGCACGCGGTACATTCCGGGTGCGTGGTGAAACAATAGACATTTTTCCCGTGCAGAATGAAGACAGGGCCTGGCGTGTTTCTCTGTTTGGCGATGAAGTTGACGGGTTAATAGAATTTGACCCGCTAACAGGTGAAAAAACGGCTGATCTGCAGGAAATTACAATTTACGCAAACAGCCACTACGTTACACCACGTCCGACGTTGAATCAGGCCATTAAGGGCATCAAGCAGGAACTGCGCGAACAGCTTGATGTGTTTACAAAGGCCGGCAAGTTGCTGGAAGCAGAACGGCTGGACCAACGCACCACTTTTGATCTGGAAATGCTGGAAACAACAGGGGTGTGTAAGGGGATCGAAAATTACTCCCGCTATCTTTCTGGTCGCAAACCGGGTGATCCGCCGCCAACCCTGTTTGAATATCTGCCTGAAGATGCGCTGCTGATTGTAGATGAAAGCCACGTAACAGTGCCGCAGATTGGCGGCATGGAACGCGGAGACCATGCGCGCAAATCCGTGCTGGCAGAGTTTGGTTTCCGGCTTCCTTCCTGCCTGGATAACCGGCCTTTGAATTTTGCGGAATGGGACAAGTTTCGCCCACAAAGCCTTTTTGTAAGTGCCACACCCGGCCCATGGGAAATGGAACGCACAGGTGGCGTGTTTGCTGAACAGGTTATTCGCCCAACCGGGTTGGTGGACCCCATTACAATTATTCGGCCTGTAGAACATCAGGTGGATGATCTGTTGGCAGAATGTCGTACCACCATTGCCAAAGGTGGCCGTGTGTTGGTGACAACGCTTACTAAACGCATGGCGGAAGACTTAACCGATTACATGAATGAAGCTGGTATTCGGGTAAGGTATCTGCATTCCGATGTAGATACACTGGAACGGATAGAAATTATCCGAGACCTGCGCATGGGGGCATTTGATGTCCTCATCGGTATTAACTTGCTGCGAGAAGGTTTGGATATTCCAGAGTGTGCGCTGGTAGCTATTCTGGATGCAGATAAGGAAGGGTTCTTGCGTTCCCGCACATCTCTTATCCAGACTATTGGCCGTGCGGCCCGAAATGTAGAGGGCCGGGTTTTGCTGTATGCAGATAAAATGACGGATTCTCTGACATACGCAGTAGAGGAAACAGCCCGCAGGCGCGAAAAACAGATGGCGTGGAATACAGAGCACGGCATTACGCCACAAAGTGTGCGCAAGCATATTAGTGATATTGTGTCTTCTGTGTTCGAACAGGATTACGTTACCATTGCGCCGGATGAAGATACGGGCGTGGCAGAGTTTGTGGGGCAGGATCTAGGGGCCGCTATTGCCGGGTTGGAAAAGCGTATGCGTTCTGCCGCGGCAGAGCTGGAGTTTGAAACTGCGGCACGGTTACGAGATGAAATTCAGCGGTTGGAAGCCTTGCAGCTTGGGCTGGAACCGCCTCCGGTAGCGGCCTCAACAGCAGGAAAAGCTCAGACAAGTGGCCGCAAACCTAAAAAAGATAAGGTGCCACGGCCACTGGGGCCGGGCGGGGGTGGATATGATCCGGCAGCTAGGCGGAAAAAGCGGAAATAACACCCATATTGCGGCAGGCCTTGTTTCTGCCGCTTAACCCTTCTACCGTCCGCATAGCAAACCCTTATTTGTGCGGACATTACGGCATGACAACGTCAGATCCTTTTATCCAGCCGGATTATACAGCACTGGAACAGGCTTCTGTTGCACCTGATCCTTTCCCGCATGTGGTGGTGCCGCATTTTATCCGTTCAGAAGATCTGGGGCGTTTGTTTGCGCATCGGCCGCATATTGTGTCTGGGGGGTCTTTTCCACCAGATTCCTTGCAGCTTTCTCCCCTTATGGAACATTTGGTGGAAGAACTGGAAGGCCCACGGTTAAAGGCAATTGTGGCGGAAAAATTTCACCTCAATCTCGATCATGCACCTTCCATGCTGACCATTCGTGGGCGCACGCGAGAAAAAGATGGCCGTATCCATACGGATTCATTGGCCAAGCGTGTAACCATTTTGCTGTATCTTAATCCATCAGGGGTGGGGGAGGCATGGGAACGGCAGGAAGGCTGTTTGCGCCTTTTGCGTGGCCCGCATGATATAGAGGATTACGCCAAGGAAGTACCGCCCGTAGATGGCACTTTGCTGATTTTCCCTAACGGCCCAACAACATGGCATGGGCATAAGCAGTTTGTGGGGCAGCGCTATACTATCCAATTAAATTACATGACAGAAGATGCACGCGCCCGGTCTGAACTGCGGCGGCATAAACTTTCTGCATTGGTTAAAAAGTTGCCTTTGCCTCAGTTGGGGCAGTAACTTTTCTTTTTTGATCTGTTTCTGCATGAACAGGAAGCCTGAATGATTTTTCGCAAGCCGTCTGCTGCCCGCACACGTTTTTCACTGCTGGCTATAACGCTGGCCCTGTTAGGGGGAACTGCTCTTTCTCCCACATCGGCTCATGCTCAGGATGCCGCACCGGGTATGCCGTCCGCTCTTGTGCCTCCTAGCCTGAGCAGTGCACAGGTTGTGCGTGCAACGCTTCCTAATGGCCTTAAGGTTGTTATTGTGCCTAACCGGCTGGCCCCGGTTGTGACAACAGAAATTAATTATCTTGTTGGCTCGGCAGAAGTGCCAGATGGGTTTCCGGGTACGGCGCATGCGTTGGAACATATGATGTTCCGTGGCAGCAAAGGGCTGGATAAAGACCAGCTTGCAGCTATAGGCACGCGTTTGGGCGGCAGTTACAACGCAGATACAACTGAAGATGTCACGCAGTATTTCTATACAGCACAGGCACAGGATTTACCTGTTCTGCTTAAAATTGAAGCCCTGCGCATGAATGGCTTAACCCTGTCTGAAGCGGATTGGGAAAAAGAACGTGGCGCGATTGAGCAGGAAGTTGCGCGTGATCTTTCAAGCCCTGCCTATCGGTATCTGGAACAGTTGCAGGGTATTTTGTTTGCGGGCACGCCTTACGAACACGATGCATTGGGCACGCGGCCTTCCTTTGATAAAACCACGGCGGCGGATCTGAAAGATTTTTACCAAAAATGGTATGGCCCCAATAATGCCGTACTGGTGATTGTGGGGGATATTAACCCTGTTTCTACCTTGCAGCTGGTACAGGATACATTTGCCGATATCCCGCGCAAGGATCTGCCGCAGCGCCACAAGATAGCTCCGGCAGCGCCGCCAGCTAAAACACTCACGCTTTCTACAGATTATCCTGTTGGGTTTGCCACGCTTGCATTCCCCATGGCGGGCAGTTCTTCAGCAGATTTTGCAACGGCTGATATTCTCTCAGATGTGCTCTCCAGCCAGCGTGGTGCCCTGTATGATCTGGTACCGCAGGGCAAGGCGTTGTACGCAGGGTTTGAATACGCTCCTAAAAAAGAAGCTGGTTTTGGTTTGGCGCTTGCGGCTTTTCCTAAAGGCACAGATGCTTCTGGCCCCATGAACGCTATGAAAGCTGTGTTGGAAAAAATCCGTAAGGAAGGCGTGCCAGCAGAACTGGTTGAAGCCGCAAAGCAGAAAGAAATTGCCCAGCTTCAGTTTTCTGCCAATTCTGTAAGTGGTCTGGCATCTATCTGGTCTAACGCATTGGCATTTCAGAACCTAGATAGCCCGGGTGATCTGGTGGCTGCTTATCAGGCTGTTACGCCAAAGGCAGTAAATGATCTGGCTGCAAAGCTGCTTGATCCAGCACATGCTGTGTCTGCCATTCTTACCCCGGAAGCATCAGGCAAGGCAGTTTCTGGTAAAGGGTTTGGAGGGGCAGAATCTTTTGCAAGCACCCCGGATAAGCCAGTAAAATTGCCGCAATGGGCCGAAAAAGCTCTGGCCCAACTGGAAGAACCTAAACCGACACCACTCCCTGCGGTTAGCACATTATCTAACGGTATCAAGCTGATTGTCTGGCCTTCTCATGTCAGCCACACCATTCAGCTTTCTGGTCAAATCCGCCAGACGCCCGAGTTGCAGGAGCCCAAAGGCAAGGAGGGCGTGCATAGTTTAACGGAAGCTCTGTTCTCCTATGGCACAACGCAGCATGATCGTCTGGCTTTCCAGAAAGCGCTCGATGATGTGCCAGCATGGGAAGATGCCGGGGGCAATTTCTCCTTACAAGTTCTTACGCCTGATTTTGAAAAGGGCGTGGATCTGCTTGCTGAAAATGAACTGCATCCAGCATTCCCTGAAAAAGATTTTACGGTTGTGCGCACGCAGTTGGCACAAGCTCAGGCTGGGGAACTGGTATCTCCCGGGCATTTGTTTGATAAAGCTATCAAGGCTGCCATTCTGCCGGAAACAGACCCGACACAGCGTGATGCTACGCCTGAATCTATTATGAACATAACCCGTGATGATGTGCTGCATTATTACCAAAATGCGTGGCGCCCGGATCTGACAACTATTGTTGTAACAGGTGATATCACGCCCGAAAAAGCACAGGCGGTATTAGAAAAAGCTTTTGGTGGTTGGAAAGCCGAAGGCCCGGCACCTGATGTGAATTTGCCTACCGTGCCACTTAGCAAAACATCACGCGCAACGGTGCCTGATAAGAGCAGCGTGCAGAATGATGTTGTGTTGGCGGAAACACTGGGGCTAACGGCACAAAATCCTGATCATTTCCTGCTGCAGTTGGGCAATGAAGTGCTGGGGGGCGGTCTGTTCTCCTCGCGTCTGTATAGAGATATGCGGGTGAAAACAGGTTATGTTTATTCTGTAAGCAGTTCCTTTGATTGGGGACGTACGCGCGGGGCCTATACTGTTAATTATGGTGCAGACCCGGATAAGGTTGGTAAAGCGCGGAATGTTGTCATGAAAGACCTGAAAGCCATGCAGTCTGCACCACCTACAGCAGAAGAGCTTTCTTTGGCCAAGGCTTCACTTCTGCGGAGCTTGCCGCTTGCCAGAGCGAGTTTGGCCCGAATTGCTGCGCAGTATCTTTATTTGGAAGATCTGGGTTTGCCGCTTGATAATGCGGATCGGGGCGCAAAAGTTTATTACAAGGCAACGGGTGCAGAAGTACAGGCCGCATTCCGTAAGTGGATCAGGCCAGATGACCTTGCGGTTATTGTAAAGGGGCCTACGCCTACTTGGTAATGGATTACATGTATTCGTAAATGTTTTAAGAAAGGTTCTTTCTGTGCATTTTACGGATACATTGTAAATCGTGTTTGTTTTTCTCGGGTCTAGAAGTTAACAATATTACGAGGGAATTTGGTGTCAGTATTTTCTGGACAGAAAAATAGTTATGCTTGTATTAGGTCTGTCAGAAAATCATTTACGTGCTGAAGTTCTTGATATGCAAAAGATCACGAGGGGGTATTGCGGTGTCTGGTGAAAAAAAGCCTGTTGGTAAGGTTCGTTCTTCTCGTGTAAAAGTGGCACGTAAAAAGGTTGCGGCTCCCGCAGTGTTAGAGACACATGAACCAGTAGCGGAGCCACAGGTTACAGAACAAGTTGAAATAGCTCCTGTAGCAGAGCCAACACCGGCTCCAGCGGCAGAACAAATTGCATTGGCACTTCAGTCTCAGGCGGGTATTGTGGAACAAGAAGCTGAAAAAGAACGTCGGGCGGCTATCTTCTTTGATAGTCAGTGGTACCTTAATGCTTACCCAGATATTCGTGAGGCGGGCGTAGATCCGCTTGAACATTTTCTGGATTATGGTGCTAAGGAAGGTAGAAACCCTAACGCGCTGTTTGATAGCCTTTCCTATCTACGTGTAAATCCTGATGTTGCAGGGTTTGGGCCGGGGCCTTTCATCCATTATATTTGTTATGGTTTTCAGGAAGGGCGGCCTTTGCGCTAGGAGGCTCTTAAAGTTTAAAAAGGGGCGTATGGGTGTTAAAACCATACGCCCCTTTTTTATTTATGCTGTTTTAATAAAAGCGTCAGACTTCTTCTACAACTTCTATGTGAGATGGGAACTCTACGTCTTTCGTCTCATCCAGAATGTAATAGTGAATGTTTTCTGAAACCCAATCTTCCCGGAAACCACAATCTTTATAAATATTACGGCATGGCGTATTATCCGGAAGGTTATGGATAGAAGCTGTTATACGGACATTTCCATGTTTTTCCCGAACATGGCTGACAACATCAGCAACAATGCTTGTTTCAACTTCCATGCCTAAAACGCGGCAGCTCATAACAAACTGCACAATTTCATTATTGCGCAGGTAAAGCACACTTACCAATCCGTAATTGGTGAATTTGTCCTGAACAGTTGCAACAATTATCTCTCCGCCTTCACTTAGAAAGTGAGAGAGTTCCTGAAATGTCCAGCGTGTGCCAGAAGTGTTGAACTGATTGGTTTTGTTTGTAAGCTCTAGCGCGCGGGCCAGTTCCGGTTGCTCTGTATCTGTGATGTAGGTGAGGGAAACCGTACATTCCAAGGATGCCAGAAATTCTTCACGGTTCAGGCTGGCGCGTGTTTCCTCACGGGCAATCTGTCCTCGGATCATGGTTTCTCGCTTGGCGGATTCCTGCGTGAGACGAGCAACCTGTGTTTCGGGTGCCCATAAAAGGATGCGGCGTGTGAGATACGGGTTGCCGCCAATTGTGCGAATTTCAGGAAAAGCCGTGTTAACAGAAGCGCGTTCTACAGGATTATCATCTACAAACACAACGCTTTTAGGCTTGATATTGAACTCCTGACAGATAGCGGCAATGTTTTCTGGTTTGGGAACCCAGTTGATTTTGACAGAGGCAAAATCTTCCAGTTTGATAAACTGCGGATTGATAATGTCATCCCATCGTTCGCGCACATAGGCTTCATCATTCTTGGAGCAGATAGCCACCAGAATGCCACGTGCGCGTAAGGTATGAACAGCTTCCCACAAACCCACAGGCCAGCCATCTGTGCGTGGCCAAGGCTGCACTTCTGGCCGATAATGTTCTGCTATCTGGCCGCGCCACAAGGTATTGTCCAAGTCAAAAATAACGGCCTTGACTTGATCTACCTGATGCACAGTGCGGTAGGCTGCAACAATCTGGCGAAAGATGGTTTTAACAAATTCTTCCCGATGAATGGGATAAATGGTTTCCAGTGCAGGAATAGGCTCATTGCGCTCAATCGCACCGAAATCATCCCAATCCTGAAAAGACAGGCCGCCATGGGTATGGAAGTAAATAATATCATCCAGTACATAACGTTTGCCTAAAGAGGACACAACAGAATCAACATCCAGCACATAAGCATTTTTATAACTGGAAATTTTCTGGGCCAGATACATGTTCAGGCGTCTTACCATGTAGGTGAGATCTGTTTCTGTACCTTGTGAGAGTATGCTGGAAGCTGTGCTCATTTGCGGAACTATGAAATTAGAGACAAATGTCAGTAATCCATGTTCGCGGTTGTAAAGTAGTGCGGCATCCAGCATGACATCCAGCGTGTTGAATGCATCGTGCAGGATACTTTCTGCAAAAGCCGGATCATTCAGTTGAAAGTCTTCTACCACACGGTCACTTAAAACGGTGCGTAGTGGGATTTGCACGTATTGTAGATCATACTGATCTGCTGGTGCGGGCGGAGATTTTGGTAAAATGCTGACAAAATTGTAAGGAATGTAATCAAAATTTATATCTGGATAATATCCCTTAAAGGCTTCTAGATATAAGGAAGTTAAACAGGAACCAACAAGAAGAACGCGATTAATTTTGCGCTCTGTTTTTTGGAGATCTGTAGGGAATAGAAAATCCGGAGATGCAAGAGGAGAATTATTTTTTGTTGTTGTAGGCATAAAGAACTCCGCCAATATAGCTTTTATTTTGTTTGGGTTGGCAGTGGAGGGATGACTTGTTTAACAAGAGAGGTGCAAGAGAATGGAGCCTCATTGAGAGATTATAAAAATTCAATTCATATTACATGATTAACATTATTATAATCTTCCGACGAGTTGAAAGAAAGTATTTTCAAGCAATTAATCGAAGGAAGGAGATTAGGAAAAGCGTAGATAAGTATGATAAATTTATGTAGAGGAATAGTTAACTGTTGTGTTTTTCAGCATAAAAATTTATATTTGGTATAAGTACCTGTAAATAGTGATAGCATTCAAACGGAAAATGCAATGGTAAGTTTGACCGCCTGGAATAAAAAAGATATAAAATCAATAATTGATTCGGGAAAATTCGATAGTGAATTTTATCTTGAAGAAAATCCTGATGTAAAAAAATCTGGTCTTGATCCAATTATACATTATGTTCTTTACGGTGTACATGAAAACCGTAATCCTAATGATAATTTCAATACAGAAATTTATTATAATCTTTATAAAAATGTTATTGGGAAAAATGAAAACCCATTCGCGCATTATATTAGAAATAATGATCATCTGTTTTTCTTTGAAAAAGGTCTTTTGCAGGAATATTCGTATGTTTCAATTACGAATGCTCTAAATAGATTAAAGAAATACCCGTTTTTTAACGAAGATGATTACGTGCGTATGAACAGCGATGTTTCATCCGCAAGTATGCCAACAGCACGCCACGCATTACTTTACGGTATTGGTGAAGGGCGAGAAATTTTTTCCAAACGCTCAATTGTTCGCTTTTTGGGCAACGAGTGTAAGCACGACGTTAATTATAAAATCACTGATAAGGTTTACGGCAAGAATTTCCCTAAAACGATCGGGGTATTCTACCATTCCGAAGGTAATTCTTTTATTCAGGAATTGGCAGAGTGCCTCAGTGAATATCTGTGTAATGCTGGCCTGAATGCCAAGGTTCTTACTGAAAAAACACCAGAAGAAGATACGCCTGAACTTTGCATTTTCTGTGCTCCGCACGAATTCTTCTTCTTGGATGGAAACGAAATCTGGAAACGTGATGAGATTATTAGAAAATCTATCATGTTTAATACAGAGCAACCCCAGACACTCTGGTTCACGCGTGGGATTCTGTACATTCTCATGTCAGCCGGGGTGATGGATCTGTGTTATCAGAATCTTAAATCCTTTTCCGATGTTGGGCTGCCAGTATTCCACTTTGATCCGCCGGTAAAAATAGAAGCTTGCAAGCTTACTGATGCAGATAAAAAGCATCCGTTGGTGCGCATTTTGCCGGAAGGGGCTAAAACAGGTTCTACCCCATTCCGGCCAATTGCCGAACGCGCTATTGATGTCAGCTTTTTTGGGAATGCCTCTCGCAAGCGCGAAAAATTCTTTTCGCGGTCAGCGGCCTTCTTCTCTAACTATCAGTCCTTCTTTTATTATCGTAAGGCAGAAGGGCCTATTCCGTCCTCCGGGGTTTACGATATCCTTTCACGCCTCCCGCGCTATGTTGCAGAAAATTCCAAGGTGGCGTTGAATATTCATCGCGATGATAATTGCTTTTTTGAATGGCACCGGATTGTTAAACAAGGCATGGCTTCTGGCACCATTGTTGTAACAGAAGAATGCTTCCCTCATCCGCTGTATAAGGAAGGTGAGCATTTCTTGGCTGAAACGCCGCGGCATATGCCCAATCTGGTAGAATGGTTAACCCAGACTGAAGATGGGCAAAAAGAAGCTGCCAGAATTCAGCAGAATATTTTTGATCTTCTGCAAGATGAGAAAATATTCAACTCCAAGAATATCGATCTCAAAAACTATATTTCTGCTGTGTGGAGCACTGTGAAATGAGCGTTATCAAGCCATGGGACCCCAGCCCGGAAGTTGTTTTTTCCTATAAGAAAAAATCCCGGAAGCCTAAAAACCTGATTACGGTCTGCGTTACCAACTTCAATTATGCTTCTGTTATTGAAGAATGTCTGGATAGCATTGCAGATCAAACGCATGCTGATCTGGAAATTGTGGTTGTTGATGACTGCTCCCAGCGGGATGATTCCGTTGATGTGATCGCGGAATGGATGGAGGAAAACAAGCAGCGTTTTTACAGCCTGCAGTGTTTGACCAACCCGCGTAATCAGGGGCCATCATTTTCGCGCAATATGGCGTTTGAATATGCGCAGTCTGAGTATGTGTTTATTATCGATGCTGATAATACCATTTACCCAACGGCGCTGGAAAAAATTTACACGGCTCTTTTGCAGGGCAAATTCCCGGCAGTTTATACCCAGATTGAAGAGTTTGGAGACCGCAAAGGTATTGGCCATGCCGATATCTGGGATGCCGCACGCATGCGCAAGAATAACTATGTGGATGTGATGGCGCTTATTCGTAAAAGTGCATGGGAAAAGGTTGGCGGCTTCTCTCATATTGAAGAAGGCTGGGAAGATTATGATTTCTGGCTGAAATTTATTGATGCAGGGCTAGAACCCGGATACCTGCCAGAAATTCTGTGTCGTTATCGTGTGCATAATTCTTCGCGCACAGCAACAGAAGCATTGGCTGCACATTATGATCTGGAATTGGTGATGGAGTTCCGTCATCCAGAACTGGTGAAATAATCAGATTTTCCAAATACTGTGGTATAAAAAAGAGCGGAGGAAACTCCGCTCTTTTTTATTTTCAATTCGCAACGGTTAAAACACACTATTAAATGCCACCTGTGGTGAAACCGAAAACCCGGTATTGTGGCCTGCAAAATAGGTTGAAACCCCCGCAATAACCCCAAAACGAGGGGACCAGTTGTATTCAACAGCAGGGGCTATCAGCCAGTCTCCTGAAGAGCTGTTAATGCGGTCTATCCGTTCTATTTTGCCGCTTGTTGGGGTACGGCCTTTAATGTGAGACCCATCTGCCCAATCTCGCGCCAGATCCATGGCCAAAACCCATTTCTGGTTTATGCCAAATTCCAGAGAAAACCCGCTTTCTCCGTACATGCCGGGTTGCGCTGTGCCGCGGAAGCCAACTTCTGTGCCGTAACTGCTTACGTTATGCAGATGGGCGGTTGTAAGCGCACGGCGGAAGGTTCCCCACATACGCAGGCGCAGTTCATGCTGGCCTGGCAGTGTGTAAGTGGATTGCTCCGTAAAGGCTAAGCGGAATGTATAAACGCCAGATCCAACACCATCTTCTGCTCGGCCCAGCCTCTGATAATTACCTGTGGGAAAACCAACCCCAGCAAATACACTCAGAGCCGGAATATAGCGTGCAGGATCTGCATCCAGATAACGCCACATTAAATCAACTGGCAGATCTCCGAATTTGAGCCCGCTACTTGTACCAGATTTCTTCTTCCACAAATAACTGATCGTGGGAGTAACCTGAATACTGATGGAATCCGTAATGGAGTATTTGTAGAGCGTAAAATTGGAAACAGATTGCTGGCGTGGATGCAGCGGATGGCTGTTGCCGTTTGCATCCAGATATCCCACAGGCAGATTATAGCTGACGTAAGGTTCCCACGCGAACACACCTGCCTTGGAAAGCGCGCCAGAAGGCGAAACGAGAGATCCTGTATACCATTGCGGGCGGGCCTCCCCCGGAGCTTGAGATCCCGCCGCCGCACTATTGCCTGTATCTGCAGCATGTGCTGCGGAAAGGCCGACAGAAAGCAGCAATGTGCCTACCAAAGAGCGACAAACAACAGGGCAACACTTAACGCCTGCTCGTACCTGGAGGGAGGAAAATACACTGGCTGCCTGAATCATGATCTGTCTGACCCTTCATGGGGAACCAAAAAATCTTCCGTCAACACAACGGAAGGAACGGTTTGTGGCACGGCGTTATGTTGCGGAACGGAGCGAATGCGGCGCCAGCCCCATGCCAGGGCCAAAGCCAGCAGGGGAATGGCGCATATTGTTGCCGTTCCGGTTGGGTAATCAAACGCCATCAGCCCAACGATGCCAATAAAGAAGGCGAGAGCCAGCCACGAGGTAAATGGCGCGCCCGGCATCGGAAAAGAGGTAGGGGCAATTTCTCCACGGCGAATTTTTTTGCGCAGTTGAATCTGGCACAGCACAATAAAACACCACGTGCTGAGAATACCCAGAGAGGCCAGACTGAGCATGATTTCAAAAATCTGGCTGGGGATGAAGTAATTCAGCACCACGCCCACAAGATAAATGGCCACAGTAGAAAGAATGGCTGCAGAAGGTACAGCCTGTTTGTTCATGCGGGCCAAATAACGCGGGGCTGCGCCATCTAGCGCCAGTGCACGTAGCACGCGCCCGGTAGAATAGAGGCCAGAGTTTAAGCTGGAGAGCGCTGCGGTCAGCACCACAACGTTCATCACACTGTCTATGCCCGGTACGCCCAACTTGGAAAGGAAGGTGACAAAAGGGCTAACTCCTGCCTGATACGTGTTCCACGGCAGCAGCAGCACAAGCAGCGTAATGGTGCCCACGTAAAAAATGGCAATACGCCAGATAACGTTGTTAATGGCCTGCGGTAAAACGGATTTAACATCCTCGCATTCCCCCGCAGCCGTGCCAATCAGCTCAATACTGGCATAGGCAAATACAACACCTTGCACCAATACCAGTGCAGGTAAAAAGCCGTGCGGGAACAAGCCGCCGTTTTCGGTAATCAGATGCAGCCCGGTTGCGTGCCCATCTACGGGGTAGCGCAAGGCCAGAATAACCAGCGCGATGACCAGGAATCCGCCTAAGGCCATCACTTTAACCAAGGAAAGCCAGAATTCCAGCTCACCAAACCATTTTACGCCGGTTAGGTTCATGCCGGTTATCAGCACAAGGGCCAGCAGGGCAAAAAGCCATTGTGGTACACTGGAAAAAACAGGCCAAAAACGCATGTAAAGCGCCACGGCTGTAATATCCACAATGCCTGTTACAGCCCAGTTAAAAAAGGCCATGGTGCCTGCAATATAAGAGGCTTTGGGGCCTAAAAACTCCTGTGTGTAGGAAACAAAGCTGCCACTGGTGGGGCGGTACATTACAAGCTCACCTAATGCACGCAGCATCAGAAAAGCAAAAACACCACACACCAGATAAACCAAGGCAAGAGATGGGCCAACGGCTTGAAGGCGAGATCCAGCCCCCAAAAACAGCCCTGTGCCAATAGCCCCACCCAGAGAGATCATTTGGATCTGACGCTTACCCAAACCACGGTGGTATCCATCTTCAGTGCGTGCGCCTGCATTGGCAAGTGTATGCCCATCTGAGGTGGGGGAAGCCGTCATCTCGTTAACCTTGATTACAAAATTATGTCAAAACCGATTGGTATCGGGTGCATTGGATTTTGCAGGTTGTAAAGATGGAACCGTTAAATAATCGCAATTAAATATGAATAGTGTATAAGAATGAAGCTGAAACGTATAAGGAATATACAGAATTTATATAAATATCAGGAAAGAATAAACGCAAATATTTTGTTTTGATATTGAAATAATATAGGCATAAGTGCTGTTGTTTGGGATAAAAATGTTATTTATTTATTATCTACGAAAGTAAAGAAAGTTGCGTTGTGGCTTCTTGATCTTGCGGGCTTAAAAGAGTGGAAAGTGTAATACCTAAAAGTCTTACTGGGGCACGTACAGGCAGCAATGGCGCAAGTAACCGGCACGCCATCTCGGCTAGAATTTCTTGATCTTGCACCGGATCGGCCAAAGAGAGGCTGCGCGTGCATTGGTTGAAGTCTGTATAGCGCAGTTTCAGGGTGATCGTACGGCCTGTCAGGTTACGTTTTTGGCAGCCCGCCCACACTTTTGCGGCCAGTTCATGCAGAGCCGCGTGTAATTCGGCTGAGGTGCGCAAATCCTGCGCGAACGTTATTTCCTTGCCGAGTGATTTGCGCGGCCTGTTTGGTTCTACTGGCCGATCATCTTTGCCACGGGCGATGCCATAATAAAAAGCAGCCGCCTTACCAAAATGCTGGCGTAAAATATCTAATGAAAAACGACGTAAATCTGCACCTGTATGAATGCCGAGTGTATGCATTCGCTGGGCCGTAGCTGGCCCCACGCCATGAAAAGCGTTTACGGGCAGATTGGCTACAAATGCTTCCCCACGGTTGGGCGGAATAACAAATTGACCATTGGGTTTGCGGTAATCTGAGGCCAGCTTGGCCAGAAACTTATTGTAAGACACACCTGCCGAGGCCGTAAGCCCTGTTTCATACAAAATGGCCGCGCGTATTTCTTCTGCAATTGCTGTGGCAGAGGGGCGGAGAAGCAGCGGATTTGTTACATCCAAATAGGCTTCATCTAACGAAAGAGGCTGAATAAGGGGGGTATAACGCGCAAAAATGGCGTGAATTTGGGCAGAAACTGCACGATAAACATCAAAACGTGGCGGCACAAAAATCAGGTGCGGGCATTTGCGCTGTGCCTGCACCGAAGGCATGGCCGAACGCACGCCAAATTTTCGGGCTTCATAACTGGCGGCGGCAACCACACCGCGTTCCTGGCATCGGCCTACCGCTACAGGTTGGCCTTTAAGCGCTGGATTGTCTCGTTGCTCAACAGATGCATAAAAAGCATCCATATCAATATGGATAATGCGGCGTACAACGGCTGTCATCACCTGTGTATGGTAGCAGAAGGCAGCGCAAAAGGGAACAAAAAGAAAACAAATCTAGCTTAAAATTCTGCGTGTCGGGTTTGCAAACCAGAAAATCAGGATCTTTTTAACCAAAGCAGAAGGTCTCAATTTTAAAATGAAAGGGGAAAGCGCTTCCTGATATTGGAGCCACGCCTCCCCGTAGAAAAATTATGATGTTGTTTAAGATACCGGAAACCCTTGTGAATACTGGTATTTTGAGGTGGCACGATCCTGCCAATGCGCCACAATTTGCTTGGGCTGCATATCCAGATCATGCCAGCGTGCAAGGGAAAGTGCCGCTGTGGCTGGGTAGGCCCCATAAGCAGATGGACGTTCCGATGCCTTGGTAGGGACAACACGGCTAGAACTATGAGAGAGCCAGTATCCTGCCCCAGCAAGACAGGCTCCTAGCGTTGTAATGGCAGAAGCAAGGCGTGTACGCAGGCCAGCAAATGGCACAAGCGGTTTAAGCAGGTCTTCCATATCTGCATTGCGTTCATTCTGTGCGGCTTCTGTTGCCAACAAAAGGCGATACTCTGTGCTGGTAACAGAAAGAGCGCAGCCTACCCGAATATCCAGTGCAGGCATTTCCAGTGCGGCCATATCTGTCAGGGCATCATGAAAGGTTTGTGCAACCGCCAAAAATTCCCGCCTAAAGCAGGGAAGAAACAGGCCGCCCGATGGCCCGGCTGTGGGCGTGTGCGGGTTTGTTTGTATTCCTGCAAGGCGGCGAATGGTCCAAAGTGTCAGCCGTTCGCTGCAGGCAAGATCCGTCAGATAAACAGGTGAACGTGTCATGGCGCATTCCTAAAGGCAGATGCCTTCATCCTTTGTGTGGCATGTGTGCGATAACTCTCTTTAGATGAGAATAATTCTCATTATCAAGATAAAAATGCATCAACTTTTCTCACGCTTCTGTGGTGGCTCTGTTTTTTCTGCTTTTCTTGAGGCTGGGCATGAGGCAGTACACAAGGCATGTCTGTGCTTGCCTCACTCTCTCTCCCATTCCTGCGCCGGTTAGATCCGGAACAGGCCCATGAACTGGCCTTGGATGCCCTAACACTGGGTGTATCCGTGCCCATAAAACGGCCCAAGGATGATCCTGCCCTAGCTACACGTGTGCTGGGTATGCGGTTTTCCAACCCCATTGGCATTGCTGCCGGGTTTGATAAGAACGCCCGTGTTCTGCGCCCTCTGGCACAGTTGGGATTCGGGTTTGTAGAAGCAGGAACTGTTACGCCACGCCCGCAGGCGGGTAACCCCAAGCCTCGGCTTTTCCGCCTTACGGAAGATCGGGCGGTTATTAACCGTATGGGCTTTAATAATCAGGGTATTGATATGTTTGCCGTGCGTCTGGCGCGTCTGTCCCGCCCGTTGCCATCTGGCCGTGGCGGTGGGGCCGGGGTGCCTGTAGGTGCCAATATCGGTATTAACAAAACCGGTGCAGACCCGGAGCGCGATTACCCAGAACTGGTGGCGCGCGTTAAGCCCTACGTTAATTACATTGTGCTAAATGTCTCTTCTCCTAATACGCCGGGCCTGCGTGGCTTGCAGGATGCTGCCCGCCTGCGTGGGATTCTGGATGCCATTTCGGCCCGTCATGCAGAACGGCCACCGCTGTTGATTAAGCTGGCGCCGGATCTGGAAGATGATGCCATTGGCCCCATTGTAGAAGCCGCCGTAGCCGGTGGTGCGCAGGGGCTGATTGTCACTAACACCACACTGGCGCGCCCCGATTCTCTGCAAAGTTCGTATCGCACAGAAGCTGGGGGGCTTTCTGGCCGTCCGCTTAAACCGCGTGCTACGGAAATGCTGCGTTTGGTTGCGCAGGCTGCGGCAGGCCGTCTGGCACTGATAGCTTGTGGCGGTATTGAAAGCGGAGAAGACATTCTTACCCGAATCCGCCTTGGGGCTGATCTGGTGCAGGTTTACACAGCGTTTGCTTATGAAGGCCCCGCACTAGTAGAGCGGCTGAAGCGTGAGATGCAGCATATCATGCGTGCGCAGGGCATTGAAACGTTGGATGATATTCGGGGCAAAGATTTATGATAGCGCAGCAAACTGTAGAAGATATGCAGCAGATTACAGGCCTTGCCGCGCTGGCAGACCAGTACGATGGCTACATTATAGATCTATGGGGCACAGTGCATGATGGTGTGCAACCATATCCCGGTGCCGTAGAGTGTTTGCAGGCCCTGCGTGCATCAGGCAAAAAAATTGTCATGCTTTCCAATGCGCCGCGTCCGGCAGATGTCGTATGTGCGCAGCTTGAAGCCTTTGGTATTTCGCATGAACTGCATGACGGAGTGATGACAAGTGGTGAAGAAACGCGCCGTTTGTTAAAAGCCCGGACAGACCCGTGGTTTGCCAATTTGGGGCAGAAAGTGCTGCATATTGGCGGCACACATGATCTGGGTCTGTACAACGGGCTGGACGTGCAACGCGTAGCACAGCCTGCGGATGCCGATTTTATTATGAACACCGGGCCAGATGCCGAGCGCGGCGTGGGATCACTGGATCCATATCTGCCAGAACTGCGTGCTTGTCTGGAACGTGGCCTGCCAATGGTGTGCGCCAACCCGGATATGGTGGTGGTAAAAGGTGGCAAGCGGCAGATTTGTGCTGGGGCTCTGGCAGCATTTTACGCGGAACAAGGTGGCAAGGTTAGCTGGATAGGTAAACCATACCCCCGTGTGTACGAGCCTGTTTTTGAGATGCTGAATGTGCCACGCCCGCGTATTCTGGCCATTGGTGATGCACTGGCTACCGATATGCGTGGTGCTTCTGCTGTGGGCGTTGCCGGGCTGTGGATTTTGGGGGGCATCCATCAGGAAATGATCGGGGATGACATCCAGTTGGCAAAAGAAGAAGCCAAGGCCGTAGGTTTGGCCCCGGTTGCGGCTATTAAAAGATTGGTGTGGTGAGTGCGCCACCAACCTCACCCGCAGTAGGGTGTGGCGCTGCTATTGTAAATAATGCAGGCCATATTTTGCTGCTGCGTCGCCTCAAGCAGCCAGAAGCAGGTTGCTGGGGGTTGCCGGGTGGCAAGGTAGATCCGTTTGAAACCGTACCGGCTGCCGTTATCCGCGAAGTGCTGGAAGAAATCGGCTTAAACGTGCAGTTAGGTGCGTTGCTTTGCGTGGTGGATCAAATTGATCCAGCAGCAGGCACGCATTGGGTTGCCCCCGTTTACAGGGTGCAGCAGTACACGGGGCAGCCCCATATCTGCGAGCCACATAAACATAATGGGCTGGAATGGTTTGCTCTGGATGCGTTGCCGCAGCCCCTTACGATTGCAACGCAGCAAGCAGTGGCCGTCTTGAAGCATCAGGACGCGTAAAGCCGTGCTGGAAACACGTAGCCTGATTTAGAAATCAGGCAGTGTCTGGGCCAGCAAGCCTCCTTGGCGGAGGGGAGCCACACGGCGGGCAAGGCCCGTGGCATCTTCTGTTTCCACCATAATCCCGCATATTGTGGCTTCGCCTTCTGCGGGTTGTAGGCGTTCACCCGGCATTTTGCGTACAAAACGGGTAACCGCGGGTTCCTTGGTCATGCCAATAACGCTGTCGTAATCTCCGCACATCCCAGCATCTGTCTGAAACGCCGTGCCAGCGGCCAGAATCCTATGGTCTGCTGTGGGGGTATGTGTGTGCGTACCCACAACCAAAGATACACGGCCATCCAGCATATGACCCATTGCCCATTTTTCGCTCGTGGCTTCTGCATGCACATCCACAATGGCCGCTTGTATGGTGGCGCCAAGGCGATGCTTGTTGAGCAGTTCATTCATGCACCGGAAGGGATCATCCAGCGGGTCCATGAACAGGCGGCCCATCACGTTAACCACAAGAGCTTTGCGGCCATCTGCCAGTTCTACCACCACACTGCCTTGGCCGGGTGTACCGGGGGGATAGTTGAGCGGGCGCACAATGCGAGGTTCGGAGGTAATATGCCCGATCAGATCACGCCGATCCCACGCATGGTTGCCAAGGGTAAGCACATCTACGCCGCCTTGCAGCAAGGATGTGGCAATGGCGGGGGAAAGGCCAAAGCCGTGGCTGGCGTTTTCGGCATTGACCACAACCAGATCCAGCGCCAATTTTTCACGCAAGGCAGGCAGGCGGCTTAAAACGGCTTCGCGGCCAGTGCGGCCAACAATATCACCCAGAAAAAGGAGTCTCACGCCAGAGGTTTCCTGTGTTTGTTGTTAGTCAAAATGGAGAATCTCCTTTTCAGTCACAATACAGGAAAGCGGCCTGTCATACGGGCCAGCAGGAAGGCTGTCTAATTCTTGGCAAGATGGCGCATACCCAATGCTGCGTGCATCGGGCAGGGCGGCCAAAGTGCGATCATAATATCCGCCACCATATCCTAGCCGGTTGCCTGTGCGGTCAAACCCCAGCAAGGGCACCAATATAATGGTGGGTTGCAGAACCGGGCCATCAGGAAACTCAGTGCCAAAACGGCCTTGCATCATGGGGGCATGGGGCGTCCAGCGCCGAAAAATAAGGGGCTGCCCGCGTGGTGGTGTTTCAGGCAGCACAATGGTTGCGCCTGTATCCACCAATATGTGGCACAGCGGGCATAGATTTACTTCATGCGGTAGGGGCCACACGCCGGCAACAACAGCGGGCAACAGGGGGCGCAGAAGTGTATGCAGGTGGGTAAGGATACCGCTATCCAGCGCTTCATCACGCGCTTTTAGCATGGCCATGCAGTGTTGGCGCAGTTCTTTTTTGCGCGCGGCCACAGCAGGCGGATCACCTTGTGGGGGGAAAATGTGCGGAGCCACCATGAACCGTGGGTCTTTCAACCTCCAGGACCTGCGAGTGCAGGTGGGCGCCGGGTAATGTGACCAGGGCCACAACAGAGCCAGCTCCCTAGGAAGTGCTTATCGGCCCAGGGGATGACTTGCCTCACGCGTTGGGCAGCCCCGCCTCATCTATGTAGGCGTGCTCAAGCTCTGCTGCAAGAGATTCCGCACGTTCGGCCAAATCTGCTAAGCGACCGGCTGTAAGGGCCTGCTCCGCCCGCAGGCGTTCGGCATCTTTTGCAGCCTGTATGGTGGCATCTGGCACGCGGCTGCCAGAAAGATCCTGTATTTCATCCGCCATTAAAAGGGCGGCCAGAACCAGTACCCGGGCATCTCCGCTAAAACCCATGTCACGCACGCGCTGCACGCGGCGTTCTACTTGCTGGGCCATGGCCTGAACGTGGCGTTCCTGCCCGTTATCGCACCCTACCGTATAGCTGTGGCCGTTAATCCGAACCGAAACAAGTGCCATGCTGTATCAGTTTCCCTGTTCGTGTTCTGCCGGGTGGTAAAAGGTAAGGGAAGATGGCTTTTCTGCCCGTTCCAGCGCATCTCGCACGCGGGAGAGAAGGGCATCTACATTGGCCACCAGTTCCTGTTTTTCTGTGCCCGTGCGGGTTTGCTGTTGCAGCCCTTTTTCAACAGCAAAGGAAATGCGTTGCAAGGCACGATCCAGCCGGGCTATGGGGTCTTGCCCAGCCGGTGGCTGTGTGGCCGGGTGCTGTTTACCAGCGTGTTCGTCAGTCTGGGGCAAAGACGGCTCCACGGCTTGATCCTGCATTCTTGTTTTTGTCAACTGTGCTCAGGAATCACCCGCAAACGCGATGGCGTCAAGCATGCTAACCAAAAACGCTTCATTTTTCTTACCAAAACTGCCGCCAGACAAGTTATTTACGATTGATGGATACGAATCTGGCATGGCTGCCTATCGTGCTGCGCGTACGGTAGAGGGCATGATAGAGGGCGCAAGAGCACGTTTTGGTTTTCTTTCTGCCCCAGGTGCGGCTGGGTTTATGGGGGCAGCGTGGTGGTTGGCGCTTATTGCAGCGCTGGAGGATTCGACAGGCCTTGCATTTTGGCATGCGCTGGATTGCGGTGGCAGCGCAGCTTATGCGTTGGGTGCTGTGCGCATGGGCCAAAAACATGCTGTGTTGCAAGCATCTGCTGCCCAGTTTAATGCGATAAAAGCAGTTTATACGCAGGAATTTGGCATGCTATTGAGCGCCCGCCCGCCATCATTTCACCTTATACCATCATTATGTCACACGTCTTCTCTTGTCGGGTATTTCACCGACGGTTATTGCCAATCCTCAGATCCGGAAAATAAACTGCCGGACACAAGGCAAAAAAAGGATTGTTACCCATGACACTTACCCCCAAGGTTAAGGCTATTCTCGACCAGTACGAGAGCGATAATCCCGGCACCAAGATGAATCTGGCGCGGCTGCTCAACGCAGGTAAGCTGGGTGGCACAGGCAAGCTGGTGATTTTGCCGGTTGATCAGGGGTTTGAGCATGGCCCGGCCCGTTCTTTTGCAGCTAACCCGGCAGCGTATGATCCGCATTATCACTTTGAACTGGCGATTGAAGCAGGCCTAAGCGGCTATGCAGCGCCGCTGGGCATGCTGGAATGTGGCGCCGCAACATATGCTGGCGAAATTCCGCTGATTCTGAAGTGCAACAGCTCCAACAGCCTTGCAACGGAAAAAGATCAGGCTGTAACGGGCACCGTGTCTGATGCCCTGCGTCTGGGTTGCTCTGCTATTGGTTTCACCATCTATCCGGGCTCCGAATACTGCTTCGAGCAGATGGAAGAACTGCGCGAACTGGCCGCAGAAGCTAAGGCTGCTGGCTTGGCCGTTATTGTATGGAGCTACCCACGTGGCCCCGTGCTGGACAAAAAAGCTGAAACCGCAGTGGATGTTTGCGCCTACGCCGCACATATGGCTGCGCTGACAGGTGCGCACATTATCAAGGTAAAGCCGCCGACTGAAGTTGTTGCACTGGATGCCAACAAACCAGTGTATGAGCAGAACAAGATTGACGTTGCTACCCTGGCTGCCCGCGTGCAGCACGTGGTGCAGTCCTGCTTTGCGGGCCGCCGTATCGTAATCTTCTCTGGTGGTGCGCATACCAGCACGGATGAACTGTTGCAGACCATTCAGGGTATTCAGGATGGTGGCGGCTTCGGTTCCATTATCGGTCGTAACGTGTTCCAGCGTCCGAAGGCGGAAGCTCTGGCTCTGCTGGACAAAATCACCACCATTTTCAAAGGCTGAAACAGCCATAGTATCTGCGCAGCGGGCATGAGATAAGGAACACTATGTCTGATCTTTATCTTGTCACGCCTGCTGTGTCTGATGCACAGGCTTTTTTACCTGTTCTTGAAGCAGGTTTAGCTACCCACCAGCCCGCAGCCTTATTGCTGCGGCTGGTGGATATGCCTGTGGCGGCAGCCCGGCAGGCTGTATTACTTCTTAAGCCGGTCATTCAGGCGCGTGATATTGCCCTGATGCTAGAAAATGCCCCGACCCTTGCGCAGGAAACCGGGTGCGATGGCGTGCACCTTTCTCCTTCCTATACGGCGGCTTCTGTAAAGGATGTGCGACGCATTATCGGGCCGGATCTCCAGCTTGGTGTTGCTGTTGGAGAAAGCCGAGATGCCGCCATGTGCGCGGGTGAAGATGGCGCAGATTATATCTGCTTTGGCGCAGAAGATGGCGCCTCGCTTGAAACTGTTTCAGCACTTACACACTGGTGGTCTTTAATGATGGAACTGCCTGTGGTGGCGCAGGCACAAATACCGGCTGATCTGGCAGTGTTGAGCGCCAGCGGAGCGGATTTTGTTATGCCCTCCGAACAGTGGTGGCAGCAGCCGGACACGTGGCAAGGCTGATTTTTGTCGGGTTTGATACGGGTTTTTGCCATGTTTGAGGGCAATGCTAAGTATCAGAACGCGCTTTCTGATCGAACAGATCATGCTGATCTGCGAATGAAGGACGCGGCATGATTATCGAGAACTGGATATTTTCCATGCTGAATAAAAAAACATTCCTGATGCTGGCTATGGCTGCTGGTGTTGTTGCTGCTCCAGCTGTGCATGCACAGGGTTTTGGTGGTGGACTGGGCTCTATTGGTAAAAGTGCCCTGTCTGGTGCAGAAAGCGGCGTGGAAAGCCAAGGCGCAAGCATGGCATCCAGCATGCTGCCAAGCCTTTCTTCTGCCAGCACAGGCAATCTGGCCGGTATTCTTGGGTATTGTGTGCAGAACAATGTGCTTCAACAGGGTTCTTCCACGGCGCAGTCCGTTCTGGGTAGCCTGACACAGAAGCCGGGCGTAACATCTTCCAGCGCGTATGAAGCTGGCCAGCGGGGACTGCTGCAAACCGGCAATAACCAGATGTTCTCTTTGGCCAACCTGAAGGGTGAGCTGAAAACCAAGCTGTGCAGCATGGTGCTGGATAAGGCGCAGTCTGCCCTCTGATTTTGCTGCGGTATGAGCAGGCTTTTTCGCCTGCTTTACCCATTAAAAAAGCCCCTGTCAGTGCAAAACTGGCAGGGGCTTTTTGCATGTTCCCAAACTGTTTTTAGGGCAGTTGTAAAACAGGTGGTGTTGTAAGGTTTTCCTTGCGGGATGTGTAGGAGGCTGTGGCCGGTTGCGTGCGGGCTGCAATCGTGCTGGCCTGTGCCTGTGCCTGTGCCTGTGCCTGTGCCTGTGCCTGTGCCTGTGCCTGTGCCTGTGTC
>NZ_VHON01000065.1:0-419 GCF_008690365.1 Acetobacter sp. DmW_136 | reverse complement strand
TGCAGGGTTCTGTCGATTGCACCATCTGCCTATTATGCAACTGTTGCCAGACAGAAAAATCCGTGTGTGCGCAGCCAGAAAGACAAAGAACTGTGCGATGACATCCGTAGAGTGTGGAATAATAATTTCTGCGTCTATGGAGCGCGCAAGGTCTGGCATCAGCTCAAACGTGAAGGCGTGGATGTCGCCCGCTGCACGGTAGAGCGGCTGATGCGCCGGATGGGGCTGAAAGGCGTCATTCGTGGCAAGGGGGTCAGAACCACACGGCCTGATCCGCAACGTCCGTGTCCGCAGGATCTGGTGCAGCGCCAGTTTCATGCTCCTGCCCCCAACAGACTGTGGGTTTCGGATTTTACTTACGTTTCCACATGGCAGGGCTTTGTTTATGTGGCCTTCATCATTGATGTATTCGCACGGGT
>NZ_VHON01000064.1:0-1698 GCF_008690365.1 Acetobacter sp. DmW_136 | reverse complement strand
CAACAGACTGTGGGTTTCGGATTTTACTTACGTTTCCACATGGCAGGGCTTTGTTTATGTGGCCTTCATCATTGATGTATTCGCACGGGTCATTGTGGGCTGGCGCGTCTCCTCAACGGCCCATACCGACTTCGTGCTGGATGCCCTTGAGCAGGCTCTGTGCCAGAGGCAACCTGAGGGAAAAGTGACCCACCATTCCGACAGTCAGAAGATGGTCGCTAGCTTCCGGACGGTTTGTCTCACACTCCGATCGACCACGGTAGACTGGCACTGTGAGGGGCCCGGAACGGTTTGACCCGTATTCCGATCGACCGTTGTGTCTTTCCCCGGACCTGTCGACTGTCCGGAAGCACCTCGCGGAAAGGCTATGCCTTGGCCATTGCCTGTGACCCGAGAAGGGCCTGACCTGATGAGGTCTCATGACTGTCCTGTCCATGCAGCGGACCTTGGCCTGGCCATCACGACAGAGAAGCGCGAGGAACCGTCATGGACAAAAACGAAGAAAGACTGCGTCAGGTTGTTGGCGGTGTCGACACCCACAAGGATCTGCATGTTGCAGCCATTGTTGACGAGCAGGACCATGTGATTGGTACACAGAGTTTCCCCACGACAAGACAGGGTTATCGGCAGATGCTGGCCTGGATGCGAGCCGCAGGTGATCTCATGCGTGTGGGTGTTGAATCAACCGGCAGCTATGGTGCAGGCCTGTTGCGTTATCTTCAGGCTGCAGGGATCGAAGTTCTGGAAGTCACGGCACCTGATCGACATGATCGGCGTCGGCGTGGAAAGAATGATGATCTGGACGCCCAGAACGCAGCGCACGCCGCCTTTGCAGGCCAACGCACCGTTACACCACGACGCAGGGACGGCATGGTGGAAGCACTCCGGGTCTTGAGAGCGTGCCGCAAAACTGCCGTAAGTGCACGACGGATTTCCCTGCAGATGATCCAGAACACCATCATTGCGGCCCCAGATACCCTGCGTGAGCATCTTCGCTCCATGACCCGCATGCAGTTGATCCGCACTCTTGCTGCCTCCCGACCGGATCTCACGGCTTATCGCGATATCGAGGCAGCTTATCGGATCAGCCTGAAATCTCTTGCGCGTCGCTACCTTGAACTGCATGACGAAATTGGTGAACTGGATCTGATGATCAAGGCTATTGTTGAGGAACTGGCACCTGACCTCATTGCCAGAAATTCCATAGGGCACAATGGAGCAGCGCAACTTCTTCTGACGGCGGGCGACAATCCTGACCGCCTGAAATCAGAGGCCAGCTTCGCTGCCCTTTGCGGTGTCACGCCTGTTCCGGCGTCCTCTGGAAAAACAATTCGTCATCGTCTGAACCGAGGTGGTGATCGGGCGGCTAACAGCGCCCTGCATATCATCGCGATTGGACGCCTGCGAACAGATGAAAAAACACGCGCCTATGTTGCCAGGCGTGTGGCAGAAGGACATTCCAAACTTGAGGTTATCCGTATCCTCAAGCGCTATATCGCCCGTGAGGTCTACGGGATCATCATACGCCGACATCGGGACATCAACGCCACACGTTTTGCTGCTTGACAAACAGAAGGGCGTCCGCGGCTGTCAATATGTGTCCATTCTCTACACGCAAAGACTGGCTGAAGCGGGGCTCGTTGCTTCTGTCGGCAGTGTTGGGGATTCCTATGATAACGCCCTGGCGGAGACCATTAA
>NZ_VHON01000063.1:0-6141 GCF_008690365.1 Acetobacter sp. DmW_136 | reverse complement strand
GGGCGTTTTCCGCATCGCACCTCCTCTGACCGTCTCCGAAGAGGAAATCGATCTCGGCATCGACCTCCTCGGAAAAGCTATCGAAAAAACACACGATACTTCGGCGACTATCTAGTTCACGTGGTGAACAGTTGGTTATGAGGAGAAAATAACATTGGACGATCAATCTTCTTCAAACTCCCCGAAAAATAATCATGGATATGTTCAGGCTTTAGGCCGACGTCAAATCCAGATGATTTCACTTGGTGGAGCAATTGGTACTGGTCTGTTTCTTGGAGCTGCAGGGCGACTTGCTGATGTTGGACCTTCTCTTGCCATTATCTACGCTATTTGCGGTTTCTTTTCATTTATGATTTTGCGCGCACTTGGCGAATTAGTGATGTATCGTCCCACAAGCGGAAGTTTTGTATCTTACGCTCTAGAATTCCTTGGTCCTAAAGCTTCGTATATCGCAGGCGCGATGTCCTTTTTCAATTGGGCCATGACAGGTATTGTTGATATTACGGCTGTGGCTCTGTACATGCATTTCTGGGGAATATTTCAGTCGGTTCCGCAATGGGTTATGGCTCTATTAGCACTTTCCGTTATTACGTCTATGAATTTAATAGGTGTAAAATGGTTCGCTGAAATGGAATTCTGGTTTTCCTTAATTAAGATTTTGGCGCTTGTTCTATTTTTAGCTGTAGCTTCTATAATTCTTGGACTTCGCGTTCCAGTAGACGGACATACAACAGGAATTCCTGTTATTATTAAGAACGGAGGAATATTCCCACACGGAATATTGCCGGCGTTCGCCTTGATGCAGGGCGTTGTTTTTGCATATTCCGGCATCGAAATGATAGGAACTGCGGCCGGAGAGTGTCGAAATGCCCGAGAAATTTTACCATCTGCTATAAATAGTGTGATTTGGCGTATTATTATTTTTTACGTAGGTACAATTACGCTGCTTGTAATGCTTCTTCCATGGTCTGCCTATCAGGCTGGAACTAGTCCATTTGTCACATTTTTCCAGAAATTAGGTGTCCCAGGAATGGACTCTGTAATGAACATTGTTGTTCTTACAGCAGCCCTATCCAGTCTGAATTCAGGTTTATACTCAACAGGTCGTGTATTACGTGCATTGTCCTTGAATGGATCAGCGCCCAGGTATCTGGCTCGGATGAATCGACAGTCGGTTCCGGCGGCTGCGATCCTGACGACTGTTTCTGTATATATGTTCGGTATCGTTTTGAATTATCTATTGCCGACGCAAATATTTGAAATCATGCTCAACATGGCGTCCCTTGGGATAATCAGCACATGGTGCGTGATTCTTCTCTGTCAAATACGGTTGCGTCAAGCAATTGTGGCCGGTCGAATAGAACCGACAACATTCGCGATGCCTGGAGCTCCGTTTACAGCGTGGGTAACTCTCGTTTTTCTATTAAGCATTATCGGTTTAATGGTTTTGGATTATCCGATAGGTACCTATTCAGTCTGTGCTATCCCAATATTGGTATTTTTGCTCGTGGTTGGATGGAGACTTGCGCCCCATCGGCCATTGGCAGTCGTCCCGCAAACATGGAACTCCGTCGAATTGACGGATGATGCAAATATTTTTGAAGGCGGGAATGGATCATGACAAACATTATAAAAATAATAATAGTCATGATAATTATATTAACTTTCAAGACTCATGCCTGTTACGCTGATCAGTGGTATACTGGATCTCTGGTTTCTCCATCTGGTCCATTACCTAAAAAAAATATGTTTTTGATGGAACCCTATTTATATTACGCTATTCCTAATGGGATGATAGGAAGTCATAATAATAATACACCCATGTCTTCGCCTCGTCAGCAATCCATTACAAGCTTGACTGTGTATCGTTACGCAATTACAAATTATTTAAGCATACAGACTGAGCCGACTATCAGCTATATGTGGCGCAACCATAGAACGACCAGCAGCGGACTAAAATTTGGCGATCTGCCAATTGATTTGATGTGGCGCTATCTGACGGCTGATCCGCAGCGTTTTATTCCAACGCTCAATCTCATTACGGGTGTCTCATTGCCTACTGGTGACTATTCTCATCTCGGGCGCGCCGAAGATGGTGTCGGTTCTGGAGTTTATACCTATCGCGTTACGCTCACTGAACAGTCGACTTATACATTGCCTGACCATCGCGAGTTGCGATTGAGGATGTGGGCTACATTTCGCAGGGCGTTAACGTCGGCACATCTACATGATGTCACTAGCTATGGTACGTTAAAGGGTTTTTCAGGTCGCGCCCAACCAGGGATGTATGGAGAAACAGGATTCTCCTTAGAATACGGCATTAATCAACGCTGGGTGCTCGCAGTAGACATCGCTCGCGACTGGGCAAATGGTGCCAGACTGCATGGGCGATATAAAAACGGTACATATTTATATACAACAACAGCCTCATCAGGAGACTGGCAAATTGCTCCGGCCGTAGAATACAATTGGTCTCCGAACTATGGAGTCATAGCGGGTGTATCGATATATTATGCCGGACATAATACTTATCGAATTATTTCTCCTCAAGTGGCAGTGAATTTTCTCTATTGAAATGATCTGGGGATAATTCTTATTTTTAATTGATGCATAAATACGTATAATTTAGATATGCCTGCGTGGCATTGCGACGGTAGCTTTCTTATTGCTTTAGTAGTTTTCAGAATTGCACTGTGACATATTTAGCCGTCAGTCTGTCTGGAGCAAAAGGTGCCTGATAGATATCAAGTGTCCTAAAATAACACGATATCCGTGTGTCGCGCCTCGTCTTGGCAGGAGGCGCGACGCTTCTAAAAACGCATACTAAATTTTATTTTCAAACGCCCCTTCACTGGCTGTAGCGCACAATGCCCAGATCCTCATAAGGAATGTCTGGCATGCGGTTCGACATGATATCGGCCAGAACACGGCCCGAGCCACAGGCCATGGTCCAGCCCAGCGTGCCATGCCCGGTGTTGAGAAAAAGATTTTCGTATCTCGTGCGACCGATGATGGGCGTGCCATCGGGCGTCATCGGCCTCAGTCCGGTCCAGAACCGGGCCGCAGGGATGTCGCCGCCTCCAGGGAAGAGATCGGTGACCGAATGTGCCAGCGTTTCGCGCCGGGGCGCGCGCAGCTTCGTGCTGAACCCGGCCAGTTCCGCCGTGCCGCCCACGCGGATGCGTTCGCCAAGGCGGGTAATGCCGATCTTGAATGTCTCGTCCATGATGGTGGAGACCGGAGCCTGCTTTTCATTCACGATGTTAGCGGTCAGCGAGTAGCCCTTGACCGGATATATCGGCAGGTCCAGCCCAAGATGGCGCACCATGGCGGGCGAATAGCTGCCCAGCGACAGGACATAAGAATCCGCCACCATCTGGCCACGGCTGGTCTCGATCCCGGTAATGCGGCCGCCATCATTCGTCATGGTGCGGATGCGGGTATCGTAATGGAAGGTAACGCCAGCCTCCGCAGCCATGGCCGCAAGGCGCTGGGTGAACATGAACGCGTCCCCAGTCTCGTCACCCGGCAGGCGCAGCCCGCCCACGATTTTATGCGCCGATGCGGCCAGCCCCGGCTCGGCCTCCACGCAACCTTCACGCGTGAGCACCTGATAGGGCACGTTATACTGCTCGAGCACGCGGATATCGCCTGCAATGCCGTCAAGCTGCTTTTGGGTGCGGAACACCTGCAGCGTGCCCTGCTGGCGGTCATCGTAGGTGATGGCAGTGGTGGCGCGCAGGTCCATCATCATGTCGCGGCTGTATTCCGCAATGCGCACCATGCGGCCCTTGTTGCGGTTATAGGCGGTGGTGGTGCAGTTCTCGAGCATCTGCACCAGCCACTTCCACAGATGCGGGTCGGGTATGGGCCAGAACACGAAGGGGCGATACTTCATCAGCAGCCACTTGATGGACTTGAACGGCACGCCCGGCCCCGCCCATGGCGAGGAATAGCCCGGCGAGACCTGCCCGGCATTGGCAAAGCTGGTTTCAAGGCCTGCTTCGGGCTGGCGGTCTACCACAGTGACCTCATGCCCTGCTTGCGCAAGGTACCATGCCGATGTCACACCGACGACACCGCTACCCAGAACGATGATTTTCATTACATAGATGCCTTTTCTGGCGGATGGAAACGCATCACGCCACCTGTGTCAGGTAAGCGCGATGGAAACGGGAACCCAGCGCCGTTAGCACTTCATAGCCGATGGTGCCTGCGGACCGGGCGACATCATCCACACTGCGGCGCGGGCCGATCATGTCCACATGCGTGGCCTGCGCCAGCACGTTTTCGGGCACGTCGCTTACGTCAATGGTGGTGGAATCCATGGAAATGCGGCCAAGGATCGGCAGCCGGTAATCTCCCAGCCACGCACACCCTTCACCATCGGCACCGTGGCGCAGGAACCCGTCGGCATAGCCGATGCCCAAGGTTGCGATCCGACGCGGCCCGGCGGCGCGCCATGTCAGGCCATAACCCACGCCGTCGCCTGCATTGATGGTGCGGCGCTGGACAATGCGCGCGCCCAGTCGCACGGTAGGGCGTAGCGGATTGGACGCATCGTCATTGGGGGCTAGGCCGTAAAGGGCCGCACCGGGACGCACAAGGTCGAAATGGTAATCAGGTCCGAGGAAAATCCCCGATGAGGCCGAAAGCGCCAGCGGGGCGGCGGGCAGGCGGGCGGCCATGGCGCGCAGATGGTCGCGCTGCATGGCGTTGGCAGGGTTTGTCGGGGTATCGGCGCAGGCAAGGTGGCTCATCACCAGTTTCGTGTCGATTCCATCCAGCAGGTCGGGGTTGGCCTCCAGTGTGGCGACATCCGCATCAGACAGGCCAAAGCGCGACATGCCGGTATCAACCTGCAGGGCGGCGGGCAGGGGGTTGCCCGTCTTGCCCGCATGCGCGTGCCATCCGGCCACCTGTTCCATGCTATTCAGCACCGGCAGCAGGTCATGGCGCGTGAACTCGGCTTGTGTTCCCGGCATCGGGCCATGCAGGACAAAAATGTGTGCGGTGGGGGCAATATACGACCGCAGGCGGACGCCTTCTTCCAGATGGGCGACGAAAAAGGTATTCGCCCCGGCCTGTTCCAGAATGGGGGCAACCCGGTGGGCGCCCAGCCCATAGGCATCAGCCTTGACCACCGCAGCACAGATGGCGTTGTCCGTGCGAGTATTGAGCAGACGGTAATTCGCAGCGATCGCATCCAGATTGATTTCCAGCATCGCGCCCGCTCCCGACGCGGCCCACCCGCTCCCGGGTAGGAAGAAAGAAAGATCAGGCATGGGGCGTGTAATCCATCTGGCTGGGGAACAGATTCATCGTAACTCAATCGTAATAAAATTTCCTGTCCTACAGTAAAATTTTATGCAATTATTAAGCATCGAGACGCAATTTTATGCGAAAATAGATGGAAAATTCACTATGATATTCGACCGTCTGACAGACGCCATATTGCGCAATCTTCTCCACGACGGACGTATGAGTAATGCCGAACTGGCGCAGAGAGTCGGCCTGTCTCCTTCCGCCTGCCTGCGCCGGGTAAGGATGCTGGAAAAGGATGGGGTGATCCGGGGGTATCGGGCGCTGGTGGATGAACGTTCGGTCCATGGCAAGACCACCGTGATTGTGCAGATCACGCTGGAACGCCAGACGGAAGAATGTCTGCGGCGGTTCGAGGCCCAGGTGCGGGAATGCGCCGATGTGCGTGAATGTTATCTGATGACAGGGGACGCCGATTATCTGGTGCGGGTCGAGGCGCGGGATGCCGCCGATTACGAACGCATCCATAAGCAAGAACTGTCACGTATGTCCGGTGTAGCCCGGATACAGAGCAACTTTGCCATCCGTACTGTCGTGCAGCGATAAGGTATGTCGCCAATTAACGCCCATGTTTAAACTGCGACAATGACGTACTACGGGAAGCCTATTTTCGGATAGCTTTGGCGATCATTGTGTGCCGTAACAAGATGATTCCGATGAATCGTTTTTCGCGCTGATGGACACGGGCCGGAAGAGGCAGGGGTAGCTATGCCGCTTCTGGCATTTTAGATCTTCGACGCGGATTTCTCACACTTGAGGCAATTTCGGGTCATTTTGTAGAATTCAGTCATCCCACAGGAGCCCGATCTGGAATATTGA
>NZ_VHON01000062.1:0-5471 GCF_008690365.1 Acetobacter sp. DmW_136 | reverse complement strand
GCAAAGACTGGCTGAAGCGGGGCTCGTTGCTTCTGTCGGCAGTGTTGGGGATTCCTATGATAACGCCCTGGCGGAGACCATTAACGGGCTTTACAAAACCGAACTCATCTATCGGCAAGGACCATGGAAAAACAGGGATGCTGTTGAGCTGGCAACGCTTAAATGGGTCGACTGGTTCAACAATCGGCGGCCCCTGTCCTCCATTGGAAACATCTCCCCAGCAGAAGCTGAGGCCCGCTTTTATGCACAACAGAAATCACATGCATTAGCCGCGTAGTTCAGATAAAAAACGTCTCCATAAAACCCGGGGCAATTCAATCCAGTTCATGCCCTTATAGACACCTACTCCGACCAGTATGAGGGTGCCGATACCGGTCACCATGGATGACAGTCCCAACACTCCACCCAGACCAAGTGTCGCAAGCCCGCTAGTAATGCCGGCAGCACTGAGACCGACAACGCTGCCACTGAGATAGACGGCTGCAATAGGTACCCCAACTGCAGAAGCTCTGGCGGTCAGATCTTTCATCTGGCTGACATATTGATCGTCTGAAATATCGCCACGCAGGATTTTTTCGTCCTGAATAACCACCGCTTCGAGGAAAGAAAGTTGCTTTCTATCTACTCCCATCAACTGTGCTAAGGAAATAATGTTTGGGTTGTCCGCTGCATTTTGTATTGGCTCTCCCTGATCATCTTTGGGTTTCAATGCATGAATGAAGCTGATGGCGTCCTTCATGAGGGAAATGCCGAGGGCGAATTCCTGTCCTGATGGTAAGGATTGATCAATCTGTGCTTTCAGCGATATGGGATTACTCGTTGAAATGCTGCTCAACAGGCTGTTCATTTCACGGCGCATGTCCGATGAAAAATCAAGACGTACCATAAGCATCTGCAAAAATGCGAGTGCCTGATCGTTCATGCCTCCTTCTTGCACAGCCAAAATGGCCAGCAAACCGACATAGGCAATCCTGACTGGAGGCGGCATGTCGCTCAGAATAACGATCTTATCAGAAGCAGATGTTTTACCCAGTTCGCGCAGTTTTTTGATTGTGTCAAAAAATGCTTTCAGACTTTTTATATTAATACTTGAATTAGTGTTGGGGATAATAAAAGTTTCTTTTCCACAATTGATATGCAGGGTTTGCTTATCATCGAGTGTGGCACCTACGAGATCGTCAAATGATATCGTAATTTTTATGTTTCCATCGTTGTATCGGAATGTACTATTGGTGACGAGGAAACCTTCATCAGAGCCACCAAAAAAAGTCGTATCGCACAGATATAAAACACGGGTCGCATCAATATCCGGCGCATATGCTTTTATAGCATTGGTTAATTTCTTTTCTGGAATATTAGGAGACATAAACATGTCGCCCGAAGATACTGCGATGCTTACCACTACATTTTGGATAAGATAAAAAAAGGTATCGGGTAGTAAGAATGTGACGCGTGCATAATTTTTATCATCCGAATTATTTTCGTTAATCTTGCAAGTGTCAAAAATACAGTCTTCAGATGGGATGTCGGGACAGCAAATGGTTGTCTGGGAACGTGTGATCTGCTTCTGGCCATTCTGCTCCGCTATCGTGCAGACGGACAGATCAAGCACAGGCATATCCTTGTGCAGCTTGTCGCCAGTGTTCAGTAGACAATGACTTGCGGTATATGTCGTCCCTTCCGGGGGACGTGGTATTGTGAATTCGCGCCTTAAAAGGTCTTTTTCAAAATCAGAAAGAGCCATTGTGCTATATATTCCCAGTATTATGTTCAATTCTCGAACAACATGTGAGACAATATATATTGTCTCATGGTTGCTTTTGACTGAATGTGACAAATTACGCGTCGAAGCGGAATACTATGTTCCGCTGTGTCTGCTACCGATCTCAGACATAGGTCTTTGACTTTTCATGGTTGATTGTAATCATGCATAATTGTGGCTTCATTTCAGATTACGTGCTCTGATTTCCACTTCGGAAAGTTCGTGTTCAGGCAACTCAAGAACAACGGGAGCCATTCCGATAGTTTGCCACTCATCAAAGTCTTAGGTGACCGAGGATTGGGTAAACTGTTAGTTTTTACGTCCAGAACTCTCTATAGAAATCTTTAGAAGGGAGGATATATAAAATGTAGGCTCATTGGATCTGTTGCTATATGAACAATTGTGTGGATTACCTTTTCTCAGTCAGGGGAAGGTAATGGGTAATTATCTCTAAATATAAAAGAAGGCGACCTGCAGATCGCCGTTTTCTTAATTATATTAGCGTGCAGACGTCACACTTATCTGCTTTCCCTTTTCATTAAATGTATAAATCCAAGCCCCTCTTCTGATATTAACGGTTGATCCCGTATAACCTGTAAGACCATCGTCTTTTCCGTTGCCCGCATTAAGGACTGTAAGTTGATGCCCTCGTTCATCATAGACATGAACCCAAGATCCTTTTTGCACGACATTACCAATAGCCATTTCACTTTCTCCTTCTGAGGATAGGTTATCCGTATATTCTAAAATATTGCAAGGCGCGTAAAGGAATGCTGGATTTCGACTTTGTCGAGGGGTAGGGAATTCGTGTTAATTCTGTTATTAGCCTCTCATGAGACGACTAGCCTTGATATTTCTCTGCGTCCTTTACGCAGGCCTCCTTCATGCAGAAGAAGATAACTGCAACGATTTTGGGGCGAATAGCCATCTACCAAAGATTGTAAATTCCCGGCTAAGTTTAGGCACTAAATTACTGTGCAACAAAGGCTATGCGGTCTTAGCTTCCGCTGTTTCGCACGGTCCGCTCTGGTCAGCCGAACATCTTTGGTCGGATGATGTCGAGGCAGCAGAAAGGCTAAAAAGGGCAGGCCATTTCTATGCAGACATTCGGTTTGCGGGCAGCGCGGATTTACAGGACTATTATAACTCCATTTATGACCGTGGACATATGGCACCGAGTGGTGACCAGCCTACAGAAGCATCCCAGGCAGAGACTTACGCACTCTCAAATGTGGTGCCTCAGACTGCTAGTCTGAATGAAGGCATCTGGTCACGTGTGGAGCGGCGTGTGCGTGATATGGCTGATGATGAAGGAGAGTTGTATGTGGTGACAGGCCCCGATTTTCATTTGCGCCCCATTCAGACCATGGGGCATGATCGCGTGTACGTGCCGTCCTCAACGTGGAAAGCTGTCTATTCTCCGAGCAAGAACAAAGCATCGGCATATGTGTGTAAAAACGCGCAACAGCATCCACACTGCACGCAGGTTACAGTAGCAACGCTCATACGGAATGTCGGGATTGACCCGTTTCCAGCAGTGTCAGCACAGATTAAAGCGCAAGCATGGAAGTTGCCTGCGCCTTAATTGGATTTAAAGTTGTCTCAAAGCCGTCTGTAGTCTTTCTGCTGTTGAGATCAATTGTCCAACAATTCCGGCCTAAGTTCGGTTTTTGGGAATGATCTTCTGGAGATTGAAAGCTGTCGGATCTCGTTATGGAGTGAACCGTTTCAATCAGTAGTATTCCAGATGCCTCATATTTTATTTTTTCGTCTTTTTAAATATATTAAAACATTGAACTCTAACAAAATCTGAATGCATATTACTCTGGTAGAGGAATTTACGATTTATAATTTTCTGTTTATGTTGATACAGTTTTCTTGTTGAGAAGAAAATATTTCAAAGGATATGAAAATTATGGAACATAATAAACACGAAGATAATTATTTGCATCATTTGACATGTGATATTGTCGTTGCTTATTTGTCTGGAAATACCATACCATTTTCTGATTTACCTTCACTGATACAACAGATTTATCGTGCGCTTGCGTGCGTTGAGATGGACGTAAGTGATGATAAAGAGCTAGTTCCTGCAGTACCTATTAAGAAATCGGTGTTTCCTGATTATATTATCTGTTTAGAAGATGGGAAAAAGGTGAAAATGCTCAAACGCCATCTGATGTCAGCGTTTGGCCTCACACCTTCAGCTTATCGTAAAAAATGGGGATTGCCGGCTAATTACCCGATGGTCGCGCCAGCTTATTCAGAACAACGATCGCGTTTAGCTCGATCCTTAGGATTGGGGAATAACAAGTTACAAGAGATTACCGAACTACATCCAGAAAAATCAGAAGAAGATGCCATTGTGACACGCTTACCTGAAGTCAAAAGGGGACGTAAAAAGAAACTCGGTTGATTAAGGTTTTTTTTCCTGCCCCATGACGATCTCGCGTTGCTTCGTCAACTGACAATAGATCTTCATGGGGTTGGTGATTGGTCGGTTTCCTTTGTTTTGACTTAAAACAACGTGCCGTTTGAATCTAGTCGGGCTGACACTGCGATGGGCCTGCGGGAAAGATATAAAGGGCAAATCCCGTAGACCAATCAAATTCTTATTTTACGATTATATTTCCATAAGTTGATGGGATGAACTGCGGGACTCGAACCTGCATCAAGCCGCAGTGACATTTTTCTAACCCATTGAAACAGTATAAAGAATGCGACGTGCTGTCTTCTACTTTATGGCGTGACTTGTATCGTTGGTTAAGCATTCTGGGAAAAGCTAATTGCAAAAAGATTGGGTAGTGACTGTCTGCAATCGCCCTCTTCTCTGCCATCTAGGCGGTTGTGGCAGCTTCCCGAAAGTCGACATTCTTTAGGCACGCTTCGATCGACCAAATTTGAAACGGTCGAGTTCGAAGTGCAAAGTAGCAATAGCTTCAACCAGATATGCTTAATTTGATATAGTACTCATGCTGCATCTTGTCCGCTGTTCGTGACTGGAGATGCAGTTTCGATCGGCGAAACAGAAGCTATCGGCACAGATTCTGTGCCCATCATCATGTTATAATGCTGCTTGTGCCCAGTCTCTTCGAAAATACGCTTAAATACGTTGAGATAGGCGTCCACTGTGATGGCATCAGTGGAGATGTAGAGATCGTCATGTGTGCTGTGCGAACCGTCATTCACCCACGAAAAGAGTGATGCGCAGATTACCTTCTCACGGCCCTCAAACTTCTCGATAATCTTGTCCTTGTCCATGTTGCCAATGATTTTGAAATAGTTCTCAAGAATGCGGCGCAGTGTGTTTTGGATGGTGAGATTAGAACGGTTCTCGTTACGTACTTCGGACCAAAGTAATTCATAGGATGTCTTGATGGGGTTATGATCGAAGGATTCCAGCGTCGAGACATCATTGATCTTCTTAACGATCCAGAAGGTCTCGTGCGCGCGGCATTTGCTCTTTCGTTCGGGATCGAACGAGACTTCTTTGTGAAAATAGATGTTGTGAGTAAGCACGAACACCTGCCGGATCACGCTGTTCCTTGCATGGCTCAACTCAAACACGCGCTTGATCAAGCTGGAGACTATGAACAAAATATCACTGTCGACGCGGATTTCTTCTGTGGTTACCGTCCGTTATGCAAGAGTTTTCTGACCCATATTGACGTGTGATCGTGTGCGGTCTTCTGTAAGGCCTGTTGATGTG
>NZ_VHON01000061.1:0-3391 GCF_008690365.1 Acetobacter sp. DmW_136 | reverse complement strand
CAAAGCAAGTTTGGGTGCTTCTTCCGCAGGATCAACACCTAGAATATACGCGGCAGTGCGATGAAGACCCACCAACCGAAAATCGGTTGGTTGAAAAACATTTTCTTTATCATCAAAAAATAACCCCATGCAGTACATTGCATAACTGTCTGCCAGTATGTCTTGTTCCTGAGCTATTTCTGGGGACATAAGTGTTAATTCTGGATATGCATCTTTCAGCACAGGAATAATCAAAGCAGAGAGAATGCAGGTTACATTTGCCTGATGGATATGCGCAAAGCGTGCTGCGTAGGAAAACCATGCAAGCGTATCGCCCAAAGTACCGACAGGAAATTGAATGACAACTTTTTTGTTTTTCAAATTCAATTCATGCTGGAAAACAATGCGGGCTTCTCTTTGAGGTAAAATATCTTCAACAATAATACCAAAGCGAACGTAAAAGCGTTTGGCAGAGTGTACGGTAGCGCCCGTATTTTCATTCTGGAACAGAATATTCCCTGTATCCAGGTCACGTAATGTAATCCGCCATTTTCCTTCTGTACGTGCAGGCAGAACAATACGGGCACCCTGATTGAAATCAAACAAAATTCCATCAGGCTCATGTAAAACTGGGAGAGCAGAAGGGTTGATGTAAGGAGATTTGACCGAAGCCGAATGGTTTGATGAAGCTTCGGTAATACCATCTGCAGAAGACGTAGAAATTGTGGTTTCCGAATTTGAAAAAACTTCGGTCATGAAACAATCAGTCCAAATATTTAAGAAAAATTATGGAGCCTGAAATTTACGCCCTTCATGGTAACCATAGAAAACATAATGGAGGAAAGGCCCTAATGGAAAAGATGCAATATCTGGATTCAAGCGCAAATAAGTTTCTGTATCAAAATCAGGGTTAGGATTTCTTTTTTCGTGTGCACCAAAATCCATGAAATGAACAAGAGGATCAATCCCAGCTTCTGCAACATCGGGATTTACTAAAAGATACCATTCACCATCAAAATAGATGGGAAATGTCTTTTCCTGGGAAGGAACTATTTTTTTCATCCGGACTGTTGGGGTGCGAGGATTACGTGATTCCAGATTTGCTGTTTTACGAAGCATAGCTGTTCCATCAAGATCATAAAAAATCTCTCCCTTAATACTAACGATAAGGGAGAGATTTTTAATTTTTAAGCAGATTTTGTTTTTACACGTGTCGTTTGCTGATCAGTCACAACATAAGGGCCAGCAGCACGGATGATCATGGAGAGTATCCCCATTTTCCCATGTGACAGATGATCCCCTAATGGCAGTTCGGCATTGCCATTTGTCCATGCACAATCTGTCCAATCGGTCTCATGCCAACCTTCTGGCTTCTCGGCCTGAAGGTGAGAGGTGATGTTGAATTGCTGTTTAGCACACATCAGATGCACCTCGGAGACTGCGACCCCCATATGGCGTCGATCATCCACAAACGGACCAATCACATCAGATGGGCGGCTGGCGCGTGAGACAATACGCACAGACTGCGTATCAGGCGGCAGCATGAAACTATACTGATGCGCCGTCTTGCGCATCGAACGCACAGTAGCTCCTGTATCCGTTACGAGATGCAGATCTGGATCATCCGTGAATTCCATCGTTTCTACCTGCATCTGTGCGCCAACCACACTGTTTTCACGCCATTCCAGTGCTCGAAATAGTGGCTCCACAAAGGAACGATCAACACAGAGTGGCGCACCGGCATCATGTTCCCATGTCCGAGGCTTTCCACCCAGCATGATAACGGAACCTTCCTGACGGAATGAAGAGCGGTTCCCGGTATCCAGATAGCTTTCGGTCAGCATGCCGTCTGCCCGGATAACAGAATGCTGCTCTGTTTCCACATGGTAATAATCGTAGGAGGTAATGGATTTGTCATAAAAAATGGACACGCCATTCACCAGCATACGTACGGGCACAAACCGATCTTTAAAAAACAGGCAGTGCTCGGCAGTAATCAGCATATCCTTGTAAGGCACACCATCGGCAATGGCGTCTTTCAGAACACGTACAGGATATCCGGCTTCATCATCAGGACGTTCAGGGCGAACGGTTGTATGTGCCTTGCCTGCCCAGATAACAGAACGTGTTTCTGTTTTGCCATCTACATAGACTGTGATGTTATCTCCAAAACGGATGTTTTCTACAGGCACATCACCTTGTGGGGTCTGGATCATGCTACCCGCAAGAAAACAGGTTTCTATGGCAAGCGTGCCATCACTATTTTCAACGAGATCAAATTGTTGACCATCCACAATATCTGAAGTTTTGGGGTCAAGTGTAACACTCGCTGTTCCACCACTTCCTGTCACTGTCAGGGTATATGTGGCAGCATCGTAGCTATATTTGGCAGAGGAATCATATGTCAGGGTAGAAAAATCAATAAGCCCACCACTTTGCAGGCCGACATTTGTAGCTGAACCGCCATTGCCAACAGTTAATGTTCCACCGCTACTAATGACACACTGGTCAATGGTTCCGTTAAGGTAACCACCTGAACTCGTGGCGGAATCATACGAATATCCTCTTTCTACCGAAACGTTGCCGCCATTTTCAATGGTAGCTGAAGCGATGCTACCACCTGTGTTGTCTACACTCCCGCCGTTGGAAACGGTAATGTTGGAAACCTGAGACTTGGCATCAATATCAACCTCTGTTGTGTTATTGACCTGAACACCTGTAACAGTAGCGCCAGATTCAACCTTCATACTGGCACTTGTGGTCAACGTCACATTGGAAAGTGTGCCTCCTCGTAGGTCAATGCCCGCACTATTGGAGGCCGAGACAGTGTCAACTGCGCCGCCTGACTCTACGATAAGATCAGCACTTCTACTGCCATCCAATGAAATATGAGAAGCACTCCCACCATCAAGCGCAAAGATATTACCACCCGAGGTAACTGTGGCGCCATTGAGTGTTCCGCCACTTTGCACAACGATAGATCCAATACCACCCCCATTCTGGGTCAGAGTGGCATTCGTCAAAGAGCCTTCTACAACAACATGGTCCGCTGTGCCGTAAGATGCACCATTGACTGTTTGACCAGCGGAAATCGTTTTGGTAGCCGAAGGAAGCGGATAATTAGACATCGTAACCGTAGCTTTCTTTGCCGCTTTCATGAAGAGCGTAAAATCGTGAAAAGAAATCCGGCTTCATGAAATATTGAGAAGAGACAAATATCCGATGTGAAAACACATCGGATATTTGTAAAAAACTCCCTTCATCAAAAAATGGAGGGAAGTATTCGGATTAGGCAGAACGTCTGTTTTCCAAAACAGCTTTCGTGTTCTGTTCCAGATAGGGGCCAGCAGCTCGGATATTCAGAGAAAGAATACCCATTCCGCTCTGTGTCAGTTCATCCAAGGGCAAAACA
>NZ_VHON01000060.1:0-3820 GCF_008690365.1 Acetobacter sp. DmW_136 | reverse complement strand
ACAACTCACTCACAGCCTCACCTCCATTGGTAAGCCTGTGAATCACAACGTCTCGCTCAGTTCAATAAATTAATAGGTCCTGAGCCTAGATACAGGAAATCGTTCTTCTTTTCGTCAGGAAGGTAAGGTCATTACCTTGTTTGGTTCGGTTAAAAACTGGGAAGATGATGCCTGTGCGCCTCTGGGTGTTGAGCGATCCTTTGTGGAGCCTCTCTATCATGCCATTGAACGCCGTGAAAATAGTATCATCGGTGCTCATACCTCAACAGAAGGTATGGAACTCACCCATGATCCAGACTTACGCTTAGTAACAAACACAGGCACTATTGTATGGCCAATGCGCAAAACAGCGCATCAGTATAGCTTTATGCTGCCATCTGATACACAATCAGTACGTATTGTTTCTCGCGCCAGCCGTCCATCTGATGTGATTGGCCCATTTGTAGATGATCGCCGTTATATGGGTGTTGCTGTTACAAATGTGCGTTTACAGTGCGCCAACCAGCATTTCGATATCACGTCTCATCTTCAAGCCCAAAAGCCCGAAGGTTGGCATGATACCGATTGGACAGATTGTGCCTGGACGAATGGCAATGCCGAACTTCCTCTTGGTAATCATCTAGCCCGTGGTGAAATGGGTATTCTCTCCATAACACTGCGTGCGGCAGGCCCTTATCTGCTTCCATCAGAAACAGGTTCTGAGATGCAGAAACGTTCCGCTTAACGCCTTATGTGAAATAAAATATGAGAGGACTTTGTCTTTATTGAAAAAGTCCTCTTCTTTTTCCATTATAGGTTGTTTCGAAAAAATCTAAATTACCTAAAAATATAAGTTATACTAAAAAGTTTTTAGTATTTTTTTTACGTTAAAGGCACTATTTTTCAAACACCAAAAAGGACGGTAGGCCGCCCTCCAGAAGTTTAAGCGGGACAATGATTAGCGAAAACATAACGCAACCAATCACGTAGAAAATCCGTACAGGCTGGCCGTTCGAAGCGTCTGATGATCAATGCAACACACCTCAAGGCACACCGGACACCGGCATCTCTGCTCAAAAAGGGGCTTTTCCCCACCGGACGAAGCAGCCACTATGGAGTGCAAAAGTCCATCAGCAAGACGGGGAAGAACGGTAAAAATGCACATGAATGCCAGCTTGCGTAGGATTTGTACCCAAGAAACGCCATATCCACTCACTCCAGCCAGCTCCGCCTGTCAATGTTATCCGTATGGATGAAGCACTAGCAAAATCGCGAAAGCATGGAACTGAAAGATGCCATGCGTGGCAAGGGTGTCAGAACCACCAATCAATAAAATATTTTAGAGATAATAACTGCGCCTTCCATCAATACTTACAGGCACTTCACCTTTAACTGTAATACGCCTGAGTTCTCTGCAATGTTGATCAAAATCTGCAGGGGCATAATGCTGGGTACTACGATTATCCCATATCGCCACATCTCCTGGCTCCCATCTCCATGTAACAGTATTTTCAATTTCTGTAATATAACCCTGAAATATTTCAAAAAGTGCATTTGTCTCTTTAGTAGAAAATCCATCCAATCCAATCACAAAATGCCCCAATACTAGACTTTTTTCCCCACTTTCTGGATGAACCCTCACAACGGGATGGGCTGTTTTATATATGTCAGATATAAATTCTTTTCTGAAAGCTGACACTTCTTCTTTTCGGCTATCAAATTTATAATAATTCGTATCATAATCATTGGAATGAATAGCCCAAGCAGCATCTGCTAACGCTTTTAATGGTGCAGGCAATGCCTCATACGCTGTTGCTGTGTTTGCCCAAATTGTTGCGCCCCCGTATGGTGGAATATGTAAAGCCCGCAAGATTGAAGTCTTTGGATAATCCGTCGTAAATGTAATATCTGTATGCCATGAATCTGTTGAACGCCCATAGCGAGATTTAAGCTCGAACATATATTTTGTACCCTTGGGCGGTGCTATGGTTGGGTGCAAAATAGGTTCACCAAATACGCGGCTTAAACGTTCATGCTGCTCATCATCCAAAAACTGTTTTTTTAGAAAAATGACCTTATTTTTTATAAGCTCCTTATTTAAAAAGTCTTTTTGACCTTCTGTAAGCTCTTTTTTTGCATCAATCCCATAAAGAACGGCTCCTAACCTTGATCCAACTTTTTCAGAAATAAGATGCTCTGTATTAAGTGTATCGGACATTACAGTATTTCCTCTTGGTTAGGACGAGATAAGAGAGAACATTGGGGAAGAATTCTGGCTATGCAGGCTCTTACCAGATGGGTGTGGAATTTTGATACATGACACCAGAATACCACTTATAAAGAAGAGCACTGCATAAATATGGATAACGCCAGCAACGCCAATAAATGGCTGGAAAATATAAACAATAAGTGGCCCCAACCATACGCTGCACCCCGCTCCCAGGTTAAGAAACGACATAGCAACCCCTTTCTTTTCCGGTAAAAGAGATGGCGTTAAGGCCGAAAGAGGGACATATCCTGCTAATGTGAGGCCAAACAGAATTGCCGCCACATACACACTCCAAGGATGGCTATGCCCATATAAGGCTGGCACCCAATATAATAGGACACAAGAAAAGCTGCTGCCTATACCACCAGCCCATAAAACAGTTCCACGCCAGGACAAACGATCACTTACAGCCCCTAAAAGCACATTAAAAACGATATTACTGGCAAAAATTGTTTCTAAAAAATGAATCCACAATTCGTTTGATAGTCCAAGAGTTTGCACAAAATAGAATGGCATAAATACAATAATACCATGTGTGGCGGCTGAATTAATGGCCCGAATAACGCATACGAGCAACAAAGAAGGATGTGTGTATGATTCCTTTAGAAGCTGTGAAAAATGACTATCCTGGCGTATAGCCAAGGCATTTGGTTTATGCGAATGATCGGGCAGAGCAATTAAACTCAGGCCACCACCCAGTATAACAATGCCCAATGCAACCCAAAACGTAAGATATTCTCCCAATATCGGCAAATTTATAGCTGCAACAACAGTGCCGAGCGTGGGCAACCCGCACGTAAAGCAAAACCAAAAAATACCAGAAGCTAAGCCTCTCTGGTCGGCCCGCACTTCTTTAACGATAAGGGTAAGAATACCATATGCTAATAAAGGATATCCAAATCCTCTGATACTGTATGTAAGAAAGATACCCCATACTATATGCGATGGAAGTGCCCATGCCAAAAACAGTACTTGTGGCACGACCCATAATACAACACCCGCAATAATCACCTTGCGGCAGCCCACATACTCGCACAACAATCCAGCACCCCATGCAGAAACAGCTGCTGCAAAGCCATACAAGGTAAAAATAAACGCCACCTGATGCTCGCTGATGCCCGAAGATACTAGAAATGGTGAAAGGTAACCAACCTCTACACCGTCTCCAATCATAAAAAAGAAAAGACCAAGATATTGCATAGCAAAATCACGTGGCATTTTTCCTGATACAGGTAAGGATGGCACCATTAGACTGTTTCTTTCAGGCCGGAATTTTCTGATCAAACGCATAGCGTGCAGATGGATGATCTACTGAGGGTCGGCCATTTTCGTTATTGGGAAATAACCTTTCCCTTAAGGTCGCTCCTTTATCTTCCCGAATACGCCCACGATTTTTAAGTTCTGGAATAACCAATCGCCCAAAATCCTTAAAGCTTTCTGGATTGACGAGCTGAATGAGATTGATTCCATCGGTTTCGGTTTCATCGACGCGGAAATCTCACAGAAGGGTTGTACATCGGGTTAGATTATGAAAAAGTCTGTTTTGCACAAAAGAAATTTTCGTAAGCTATA
>NZ_VHON01000059.1:0-1965 GCF_008690365.1 Acetobacter sp. DmW_136 | reverse complement strand
TCTAGGTGTTGATCCTGCGGAAGAAGCACCCAAACTTGCTTTGTCTGATGAAACACGCCCGATAGCCGAAAAATATGTCTGTATTGCTGTACAGGCCAGCACTCAGTGTAAATACTGGAACAATCCCACTGGGTGGATGGAGATTGTTGCCTATCTTAAAAAGCAGGGCTACCGTGTTATCTGTATTGATCAAAAACCCGTACATGGCACAGGTATTATTTGGAATCATATTCCTTATGGGGCAGAGGATCAAACAGGCAATCGCCCCTTAACAGAACGTGCACGTTGGTTACAACATGCTGAGTTCTTCATTGGCCTCAGTTCAGGCCTTGCGTGGCTGGCGTGGGCTGCGGGTACGCCTGTAGTCATGATCTCTGGCTTTACTCATCCTATCAATGAGTTTCATACTCCTTACCGTATTATCAATTGGCATACATGTAATTCCTGTTGGAATGATGAGCGTGAACGCTTTGATCATCATGATTTTCTCTGGTGCCCTCGTCATGCCAATACACCACGTCAGTTTGAGTGTACACGCCTGATTACGTCACAGCAGGTCATTGCTAAAATTAGTGCAGCCATTCATGCGCTGTCATAATACCAGTTATTGTTTGCTACAGCCTATATAAATTAGAAAACCTATTTGGTGATTTTCACTGAGAACTGGTGGTGTGTACGGTTCCTTATGATTCTGTAAGGATGCTGAGGAGTTGAATGTCAGTGAAGGAAACTATCATGTATCAGTTCGATAGTTCGAAAAAGCCTCTGGTTTTGGGCCTCTCTCTATGATTCCTTCTCTTGTGTCATGACTGGAGGGGTGGCTTATGAGGCAGCCTGGTTTCTTTGATGTTGATAGAGCGGCCTGCTCGGCTGGGCGAGCTCGGTGACCAACTTGAAGCGTTTTCTCGGACTAAGGCGTTCTGTCCGGATCTGAACAAGGCACTGACCTATTCAGACAAAAGTATAAAATGGGCGTCCACCGTGTGATCCGTAAGCACTGATGGAACCCCCCGCTTTGCTTTCCAGTGAGATAGCGTAGAGCTCGCGTGGCAAAAGGAGGGCCAGTGAGCGGACAACGAGCAGTCAAACGAGCTTCGTATGAGTGCTTTCAGGGGTGATGGCGTGATCGTGCGCACGAATAGATCGCATCAATCTGAATGTATATGTCTGGTTACGATAGAACAAACGATCAGAGATGTCGAAATGATGTTGGTAATAATCTAAAAAATGTGCTTTATCATTTTAGTTAATATATTAATAACATTCATTTAGATATGAAGTGTCTAGAGAGGGTATATTTATGTCTGAAGATAATAATACTTCTTCCAGCATTGTTGTGACGAGCGGTCAATCACTTACAGTAATGGATACTATTGTAGGTCTGACCGTTCAAAGTGCGGGTTCAGTTACAAATCTTGGCAACATATCCAGTGTGACGGATCAGGGGGAAGTGCAGAATCTGTCCACAATGCAAAGTGCTGTTGTGGAAGATGGTGGCCTCTTGGAGAATGCTGGGGGAAGCCTGAACAGCGTAACGGTTCAAAGTGGTGGAAATCTAGAAAATACAGCAACAATTACAAACCTTACTATAGAAAGTAAGGGGCATGCCGCAAGCTATGCAGGTAATGTGCAGGACGTAACTGTCCAGAACGGCGCTACATATGAAACTGACGGTGGCGCTGTATCCGCTTTAACAGCAGATACGGGTGCCAATGTTCTTTTTATGGGAGGGTCAGGTTCTTCTGTTACGGTAAATTCTGGTGCATCTATCGGTGCGGTTCAGTCTGCCAACCTCACAGACGTCACAATGACAGCAGGCGGAAGTCTGCAAGTTTCAGATGGTGCTTTTGCGACGGATATTAAGATTACTGGGGGCAAGGAAGGTACGCTTGTTGTTGGCAGCAAAGGGTATGTTTCTGGTGTAAATGTTTCTGGTGCGGTGGATAACAGCGCGCAGGCTGCGAC